>SLIE01000038.1 GCA_007135795.1 Desulfobacterales bacterium | reverse complement strand
TTGATAAAGGAAATCTTGGTGGCAAGCATGCAGTTTGCGGCATACTTGGTCATCTCCGCACTCCGTCTCCCCATGACGATCAGTTTGTCACGGCTTCGGGCGTATGGTGCGTACAGATCCTCAAGAAGCGATGCCGATTCTTCCTTATCGGTGCCGATAATGATCCGATCCGGTTTCATAAAGTCATTAACCGCATCCCCCTCTTTCAGAAACTCGGGATTGGACACCACATCAAAAGGAATCTCGAGTTGGCGGTGTTTCATTTGCTCTGCAATAATGGCCTGGACCTTGTCTGCCGTACCTACGGGCACGGTTGATTTGTTCACCACGATCTTGTAATCATTCATGTAGCGGCCGATCTGGCCCGCGACCTGGAAAACCGCCGACAAATCACAGGATCCATCCGGATTCCGGGGAGTTCCCACACAACTGAAAATGAACATCGAACCGGAAATGGCTTCCTGCAACGAAGTTGTAAAAAAAAGACGCTTGCCCTCCACATTTCTGCGGACAAGCGTCTCAAGTCCGGGTTCGTATATATGAATCTCACCATTTTTCAGACGGTTTATAATATTTTCATTGATATCGACGCAATATACATGATTTCCGGTTTCGGCCAGACAAGCGGCCGAAACCAGCCCCACATAGCCCGTTCCAACGATACAGACATTCATGCGCACACCTCTGCGTAGGATTACTGATTATGAAAAGAAAAGTTTATTGAACGTTCGAATACGATTCCTAACAGGAGGTTTCCCGGGGATCCTCAGACGATATATCAATTATATACACCTTCTTGAAGATTTCAAGCGGCAGTCAAAAAATGGTGCCTGGGACGAGAATCGAACTCGTACAGGGACAATGCCCCGAGGGATTTTAAGTCCCTTGCGTCTACCTATTCCGCCACCCAGGCGCATATGTGATGTCAACTGCAAATTTACGCTATGTCATACTGAAACTGGCTTTTAATTGCAAGAAGAAATAGAATGTGTATACACATCTTTCACAACCCATTCAAAGCCTGTCTGCAGAAAATGCCTCCATGGAGAAAGCGACCCTTTCTTCCGGACCGATAATAAAATCCGGATCGAGCGCTTCGATTTTTCTCAAACGCGGCAATAAACCGGCGCCGTTAGCCACTTGTATGGAAAGTCCCGGCCTCGCATTCAATTCAAGCATCAACGGGCCACGGTTTTTGTCGACAACCAGGTCCGCCCCGATATAACCGAGCCTGGTGATTTCATAGCTGCGTGCAGCCAATAGGAGCAATTTTTCCCAATCCGGAATAACAATCGTGTCCAGCGAGATGCCACTATCCGGATGATGCGCTACCCTGCGGGCATACTGTACCGCATGCAAGCATCGTCCGCCGCCAATATCGAGTCCTACCCCCACAGCCCCCTTGTGCAGGTTGGCCTTGCCATCGGATGCATGGGTGGACAATCTCAGCATTGCCATTACCGGGTATCCTTTAAAAATGATAATGCGTATATCCGGAACCCCTTCGTAAGAAAGTTTTTCAAACATTGGCACGGGCCTGATCAGATCTTCCACCACGGCCACATCCGGTGTGCCGCCAAGGGAATACAGCCCGGCCAGGATGTTGGACAAATGCCTGTTTACATCATGGATACCGATGGTTTTACCTGAAGGTTTGACAAACTTGTCATCGTCCCGATTCACGATTACGAGAATCCCCTTCCCTCCGGCACCCTTCGCTGGTTTGATCACGAACCCATCGAGCCCATCAATTGCTTTGTGGAATGAAGCAATCTCGTATTGATAACGCACAACCGATAGTAATTTCGGGGTGGGTAAATTGAATTTTTCAGCCAGCAACTTGGTTTTCAACTTGTCGTCGACAAGTGGATACCGACCGCGATCATTATAGCGAAAGATATAGGATATGTTGCGACGATTCATCCCCAATATTCCCTTTCCGTGAAGCGGGAGTGAAAAACGCCGCATATCAGTCGTCCCTCATCATTACCGAAAACCGCTTGAGTTCGGTTAATTTATAACCCGTGTACTGTCCCATCATGAGAATCAATGCCAGGAGCACCAGGTGAATTTCCGGGAAGTTGAAGGTTATGTGCCCGACAACCCCTATCCGCATGCAGGCATAAGCTGCAATGGCGACAAGAAGACTTCCAAGCCCCTGCACCATAACTTCGCGACTCCCGTCCTCTTCCCACAGGATGCTCATCCGCTCTATCGTCCATGCAATAATGACCATGGGAAAAAATGTTATGGTCAAACCGACATTCAACCCCAATTCATGACCCAACACACTGATCGCGGAAGTAAGAAATATCACCAGCACGATCAGAGTCGATATCCTCGCTACCAAAAGCAGATTTAACCGAGACAGGTAGCCGCGCAGCATCAACCCCATGGAAACGATTGCAATAAAAGCGGTCAACCCCGGAACCAGGGAAGTCTGCATAAATGCAAGGGCGATGAGAATCGGCATAAATGTACCAGAAGTGCGAACGCCGATGATGATTCGCATGAACGTGACGACCAGGGCACCAACCGGAAGAAGGAGCAACAGCTTGAACATGCTCTGTTCTTCGATGGGAAGATGGTAAAGGCTCAGCCGGGAAAGTCCCCTTTCATTGAACTGCAACCGGGCCAGGTCCATCGCTGGCTGGATCTGGCGGATCATGGAAAAGCGAACAACTGAACGACTCCCACCCATAACATCCAGCAAGGATTGCCCTCCCCTGTGCCACAAAAGCAGGTTCTCGGGCAACCCATGGGCACCGGTCCTCGGATCTACAGTAATCCATTGATCTTTATCATAAATTTCTAAAAATGGTTTTAACGACTGATACCTGCGGGCATCTTCCAGTTCCAACCCCATGGATACCCGTGCGGGAATACCTGCATGGTTGAGAAGCCGCATGAGCAAGGTCGGCAGAGGGTATTCGGCCAAAAGCAGTGCGGCATTCTGATCCGGTTCCAAGGCACTGACCTGCCTTATCAACTCACGGGCAAAACTGGTCGGGGTACTCGATCTGTCATGTGCCTGGGAAAGCAATTGGATTGCTGCCGTGGATTGGGGTTCACTCCAAAAAACGGAGCGGGGGCCGGGGGCATCTCCTGCAAGGTCATCATGGTCACTGGCTCTGCCCGGAATCATCTGTATTTTATAATATAAAGTCTGTACGCCTTCCGCATTACGCCTGGACCATTCCGCCCGCCGATTTCCAGCTTCTTCAACAATTGAGAAACCATACCCGGGGGATGCGGCTTGCTCGGAAACCTGAATAAACCCGGGCGGGTTACTGGGTAGATCCAGACTCACCAGCACAGGTTCGCCGTTGGGAATAAAATCAATCCTGGCTTCAATGAGCCAAACAGGCTTTTTATCACCCGGCCACAACGGAATATCCAGATACATATGCCTGAGGAATGCCAAGGTCAAACCTGTAAGGATCAATGTAACAATCAATAAATAAAAGGTGGGCCTGGGATTCATGGGGTGTCGTTCTCGTCTCTTTCTGATTCCGGCAACGGCACGACAAATTGCTGTGCCACGTCCACGACCATGAGGTCTTTTAAAATATTGCGCCCGATCAATACCTGATAATCCAGATGTTTTCGATCGACCAGTGTGAATTCATCGATCATTTCAATCGGACCCAATTGAAATTGCAGTTTAATCACCGGACGCCGATCCGCCTTTTCACTGGAAGACTGGAGAACCCTGACATACCGTTCAACTGGTTTTTCCAGCTCATGGAGGGATTCATCTTCATGCTCCGCCACTTTGAAACGAACCCATGCACATCCGTCTCTTTCGAACGATTCAATATCACGCGCATCGAGTGACGATGTGGTGGCCCCGGTATCTATTCGGGCATGAAAAACACGGCCCGGAGGAGTCAGGCGCACTTTTTCGATTTCTCCCACCAGTAGTTTCTCCGTGCTGATTGTATTGAATCCGGGTTCCATTGACAGATGGCTTGCTGGTTCAGAAACCAACAGAGATGACAGTCTTGTCAGTTTATGACTTGAATCCGCATGGGCATCCCTTATAATATCTTCCAGGAATTCGAAATAACGTATTCTTTCCACGACATTTTGAAGCATCAATTGATATTGAATTTCATACCCCTCGAGCAGACGGTCCATTTTTTCCAACTGGGCTTCCTGTCGTTTTTCACCGGCCTCAAGTCGGGCTTTTACATGCAAGAGGTCGTCCTCCCGTACAAGAATTCTCCCCGAAGTACATGCATGAATGAAAGGAATCAACAGAAGAAGAACGAAAACTTTTAACAAGAAATTACGTGTCATGGCAGGAATTAATTTCTTTGGATTGATGTCGGTTAGAAGAAGCGTATTTTGTCATTTATAATTCGTCATAAATCAGATCAACTTTTTATCACCCGTGATCTACGCTATGCAATACTAAAACTGCCATTTCAATGCAATCAGAAATGCGAAAAAGAGGGTGACTTGTAAAACACTTACGAATCTGTTAATGAAGCGCCATGCCAAATAATATTAAAAAAACCACCAAGATCATTCTGGCGTCAAAATCCCCCCGGCGGATAAGGATGCTGGAACAGCTTGGTATCGATTTTGAGATCGTGGAGAGCCATGTGGATGAAGAGGCCATATCCGCCGCTCAGCCGGAAGATTATGCGCAAATTCTTTCCATCGCAAAGGCAACCGCCGTATCCCGCCGGTATCCGGACCACTGGGTAATCGGGGCGGATTCCATTGTCACCATCGATGATATCATATTAAACAAACCATCATCACCATCACACGCCAAAGAGATGCTGACATCTTTAAGCGGACGGACCCACCGGGTGATGACAGGATACAGCATTTTCCGCCAAACTGTTGGACACCGGTTTACGGACGTGGTAATTTCAGAAGTAACGTTCAAGACGCTTCGGGAACCGGAAATCGACTGGTACATTAAAAAACCGGAACCTTATGACAAGGCGGGCGCTTATGCCATCCAGGGTATCGGGGCGTTCATGGTCAAACGGATCAACGGGTCATACACCAACGTGGTGGGATTGCCGCTTGCCGAAGTGCTCGATCACCTTGTCTCGGTTAATGCCATAAACCGCCTGGGGCAAAAATGATGACTTTTTGTGAGATTGTCAAAAAAGAAACCGATAAAAATTATGGAAACGATTTCAAAACGCCTGGAGCGTATTCGTGAAAAAATTGCCGACGCTGCCCTTCGTTCCGGAAGAAATCCGGATGACGTTGAAATTGTCGGGGTTACCAAAACAGTCCCCACTGACCGGGTTGCAACGGCTGTGGCAGCCGGACTTCGCATCCTGGGAGGAAATTACATCCAGGAAAGCCTTGAAAAAATCGACGCCTTGTCTTCACTCGATGTGTCCTGGCATTTTATCGGGCGCCTCCAGTCGAACAAAGCAAAATTCGCGGTTATGCATTTCGACTTGATCCACTCAGTGGGAACCGACAAACTGGCTGCCGAAATCAACCGGCAGGCAGCAAAACAAAACAAGGTTCAACCCATCCTGATCCAGGTCAACGCCGGTCAGGAAGCGACCAAGGCCGGCGTCTTGCCGAATGACGCCCTCCCCCTGGTCAAATCCATAAGCCAACTTGAAAACATCAACATCCGGGGACTCATGACCATGCCCCCGTATTTTGATGATCCCGAACGAGCGAGACCGTTTTTCCGTGCCATGAATGATTTTAAAAAGCGAATTGAAGATAAAACAATCGCCAACATTTCCATGAACACCCTCTCCATGGGGATGACCGGTGATTTTGAGGCCGCAGTCGAAGAAGGCGCCACCCTTGTTCGGATCGGAACCGCCATCTTCGGAGAAAGATCATGAAGATTCTTCTTCATACCTGCTGTGCGCCATGTGCCATTTATCCGATCGATTCACTTCGCAACCAGGGATATAAGGTCATGGGATTTTTTTTCCGGCATAACATTCACCCGTATACCGAATGCATGAAGCGTGAAGAGGCCCTTCGCACCTACGCATCTGAAATCAACCTGAAAATGATCTTCCAGCAAGACTATGACCTGGAGGGCTTTTTGCGCAAAATGGCCTTCCGGGAATCCGTCCGCTGTGGAATTTGTTACCACGAACGTTTGTACTCAACTGCCAAATTAGCCAAAACAGGCAAATTTGACGGTTTTTCCTCTACATTGCTCTACAGCAAACATCAGAAACACGATATGATTGCTGAAACTGGTGAATCCGTTGCAAAATCGGTGGGTGTAAAATTTATTTACGAGGATTTTCGCAAGGGATGGGAGATCGGCCGTGATGCGTCCATCCAGGCGGGGATGTATCGCCAGCAATACTGTGGATGCATCTACAGCGAGAAACAGCGTTATTGCCGTCAAACCTAAAATGCCCGGGAAACCGGCCTCATGGTATCTGCCGGGCTAACACTTTATAAGGCACATATGTTCGGAAATTTTATATATTTTATTATCGCACTGCTGATTTATACCACGTACCAGCCGCCGGCCCAGCCCGAAACACCTTTTTTCCATGCACTGCTGATGCTGATGAGCCTGACGGTTGGATTCGCATCGCTTGCCCGGTTATTGTTCAACAAACTGCAAGTAAAGTACGAAGCCGGGGTCAGCGGCGTGGAAGAACGGTTTTACAGCCTGCTGACACACTTTTCGATCCTGTCACTGGCGGCTTTTGCATTCATCATCTATGTCATCAACCTTGGCGCTTATCTAAGGAATATAACCATTTTCCAGATTTTCCCCACCCTGGAGGCGGTGTTTTTCCTTTGTCTCTTCCTGCTTTACCTGGGGATTGTCTGGGCATCCGCTTACGACCTTTATGAAAGGATCAACAACACCGGCGCATCCCGCTGGAATTACGTTTTTTCAAATATCTCGTTTTCCGTACCCGTTCTTCTGCCCTGGTTTTTCCTGTCAGTCATTATGGATTTCATTACCGCCCTCCCCTTTGAAGCCCCGCAGCAGTTCCTGATGTCAACGGGGGGGCAGATCATCTATTTCCTGATTTTTCTATTTGTCATCGCCATTATCGGTCCCTGGCTCATACAGCGATTCTGGGGATGCAAGCCACTGGAAGACGGGCATGAACGATTTCGCATAGAAAAAATGTGCCAAAGGGCCGGGGTAAAGTACCAGGATATCCTGCTGTGGCCGATGTTCGGCGGGAAAATGATAACCGCGGGGGTTATGGGGCTGGCAAGACGCTTTCGGTATATTCTTGTTACCCCGGGGCTGCTTGCGTACCTGAATCCGGAAGAGATCGATGCGGTAATCGCTCATGAAATCGGTCATGTGAAGCAGAAACACCTGCTGTTTTATCTGTTTTTTTTCGTGGGGTACCTGGTTATCGCGTTTTCCACCCTGGATCTTATCATCTGGCTGATCATATACATGAACGTTTCCTTCGGGTGGTTCGGTGCAGGGGGGAATGGTGGGTCCACCCTGGTCCCCATCATGTTCTCATTTACCATGATACTGATCTTCCTGTTTTACTTCAGGTTTGTATTCGGTTATTTCATGCGCAATTTTGAACGGCAGGCAGATACCTTTGTTTACCAGCTCATGGATTCGGCTCAACCACTTATCGCGACATTTAACAAAATCGCCGCTTCCAGCGGGCAATCGCCTGACCGGCCCAACTGGCACCACTTCTCGATTACCGAACGAATCAATTACCTCAAGAAATGCGAAACCAACCGAAAATGGATCGACAGCCAGAACCGCAAGATTAAATTGAGTGTTCTGGTCTATGCAACTGTTATCATAATGATCGGTTGGGGCGGGTACAACCTCCATGCCGGGGGCGCCGGGGAAATGATTTCCACGAATCTTGTGGAGCGCCTTGTAAGACAGCAACTGGAAACAGAACCGGAAAACGCCGAACTGCATCTGATGCTGGCGGACATGTATCAAAGCACGGGGGATATAGGCAGGGCCATCGAATCTTACCGGAGAACCATTTCTCTCGATCCCGAAAACGCCAGGGCACTGAACAACCTGGCCTGGGTGTACGCCACGACCGATGAATCCCGTTTTTTCAATCCGGAAAAGTCCCTTGAGCTGGCCCGCAGAGCTGCTGAACAGTCACGACAAGCCTATATTCTTGACACCCTGGCCGAAAGCTACTACGTGAACGGCAAGTACGAAAAAGCGGTCGAGGCCGGGAAAGAAGCATACCTCCTCGCAAGCGAAAACAGGGATTATTACAGGCAGCAGCTCAAAAAATTTGAAGATGCGGCGAACGCCGGCACAAGATACTGATCCTGTCCTCCGTGTCTGAATGGAAACGCTTTCGTCATTTCTGAGGAAGCGACCGTATAACGGAGCGGACCATGTTTTTCATGCTGACGTTGCCAAAACATAACAGTTTAATGAAGGTCTGTTCTTTTAAGTGAAGTGCTCCCATAATCCGGGACTCTGCCATTCCGGTTCGGGCAAGTTCCGCCACTTTACCGTAAAAATCCTCTAGATACTGAAGCTTTGCAGCAATGGCGGCCTTGCCGTTTTCGGCCTTGGGGTGATGCCCGCAAAAAAGAGTGTCAAAATCAAGTGTCAGCACTTTTTTCAGGGACACAATCTGCTCGTCAATCTTCTCGTCGGCCCGAAAATACTTGATCCTGCGTGATAAAAAGAGATCACCGGAAAACAACCAGCCATGCTCGGAGACAAAGTACGCCGTGTGGTCTCTGGAATGACCAGGTGTGTGTACGGGTATAAATCGCACGCCATTTAATTCAAGATTTTCCGGGAAGATATCGATTTTAAGAGAATCGGTGGCGCCCCAGACCAAGTGCTGGTATGGGTAAATGCCATAGGGTGTTGCCAGTTTTTCCGCAGTTTGTGCAGATCCGTAAACCGCAACATTGAAACCGGCCTTGATGGCGCCGGCATTGCCGCTGTGATCTTCGTGGTAATGGGTCAGCAATACGGCGTCAACCGGGTTTTGTTTTGCCATGCGCAACACTTCCGGGCGCATGTGAGCAAGGCCCGTATCGATCAGAACCGGTCCGAACCGGTAGCACATCGTGGTCATCAGGGGTTTCCCCACGGGAGACCAGCCGAGTTCCAGCCCACGAACTTCCCCGAAATCATGTCTTTTTAAAAACCGCATTTACACCCCTGATCCGTCATCGTATTTGCAAATTAACTAGAGCCCGAACGAAAACCAGGATTTTTCGTCAAGTTCAAGGACGGCGAAAATTTTAACCGCAGGAATACTGGACGTATTTTGAGGATTAAAATTTGAGCCGGACGCAGAGATTGGCGAAAAAGACGGTTTTCGTTCAGGCACTAACTATAAATTCATACCGTTATGTTACAGACCGAATAGCGGGCTTTGCCCGGTTTAAAAGGCGTGCCAGGCAAGAGCCTGGCGCTCCCAGTGGGGATATGCGGATCGGAATTTGCTGTGATTGCTTGGTCTCACAAGGGATGTTCGAAACGGTTTTCAAGAACGG
>SLIE01000365.1 GCA_007135795.1 Desulfobacterales bacterium | reverse complement strand
TATGGCCAAAATCAAAATAATGATTGACATGATAAAAATTACATGTAATATAACATAAAAAAATTCAGAAAACAACAATATCTGAAAAATTTCCATAACTGGAGTATTTGAAAGAGTCATTTTTACTATGCGTACTGAAAATCAAAATACATGGCAACTTCGTTCCAAGCTCTGGTTGGAGGTAAATGGTCACCCCGTTATAGGGGAGGGCAGGATGGCTATGCTGGAAGCGATTGATCGGCATGGTTCAATTAAGCAGGCCTCGCTGGAAACGGGTATCGCTTATCGGAAAATGAGAGGTGCTATTCGTGAGATGGAGAGCATACTCGGGCGCTCAATGGTCATGGCTTTCCGCGGGGGGAAAGATCAGGGCGGTGCGAATCTGACGGCAGAAGCCCATGAATTGATGGCCTTCTACACAAAGCTTGCCGATAGTCTTCAAAAAGAAATGGATACCCGTTTTCAAGAGTTTTTCGGCTAATTTTTTAGGGGCGAGTGGCAAAAAGCGCCATTCGTTTATATATCATATAAAGCAGGGCGACATCATGAAATCATTTGATAGTTTATTAGAAGAATCCGTTTTACGACATGGCCATTTGTGTGCCGGCCAGGTCATCGGCGTACGGATGGCCATGCTCGGTTGTCGGCTTGTCGGCATTGACGATCCCAAATTGACCGAGTTTCGCAAAAAACTTATCGTGTATATTGAAATTGACCGTTGTGCGAGCGATGCCATTGAAAGTGTCACTGGGTGCCGTCTGGGAAAACGGACACTCAAATTCAAGGATTTTGGTATCAATGCGGCCACTTTTTTAAATTTGGATACACGATCGGCTTTTCGGATTGTCTCCACGGAGACGTCGCGGGATCTTGCAAAAAATTACGCCCCAGGCGAGGCGGTCCCGCAACAGCAGCAACTCAAAGGATATAAAAACATGCCTGATGAATTGCTGTTTGATGTTCAGGAGGTAATGATCGACCTTCCCGAATGGGATATGCCCGGTCCCCCCCGGCGGCACGCTGTGTGCAGCCGATGTGGGCAAATGGTTCGGGATGGCAAGGAAGCGCAACTTGATGAAGAGACCCTCTGCCGGCCGTGTGCCGGTGAGGCATATTTTTTTCCGATCTGCACCGATGCCAGCGTGGAATAGGCTGCAGGCCTTACAGGAGGTACTAAACAATGATTCAAATTGTTAAAATTGAGGAAGCGGTTGGATATCCGCTGGCCCATGATATTACGGAAATTATCCCTGGCAAATACAAGGGTCCTGCTTTCCACAAGGGGCACGTTTTGACATGTCGTGATTTAGATCATCTTCGTCGTCTGGGAAAAGACCACTTATATATTCTGACACCTGAAAAAGACGAGATGCACGAAGATGAAGCCGCAAAGGCAATCGCAAATGCACTTTGTGGTCCGGGCGTTGGTTGGGAAGGTGAGCCCCGGGAAGGCAAGGTTTCTTTGAGGGCAACCCAGGACGGCCTGTTGAAGGTCGACGTGGAAACCCTTATGCGTTTCAACCTTTTCGGTGATGTCATGTGTGCGACACAGCACACGAATTCCATTGTGAAAAAAGGTGAACAAATTGCCGGGACGCGCGCTATCCCACTTTTGATTCCCCGACAGCGCGTCGATGCAGCTGTTGCGGCGGCCCGTCGTTCGGAAGCCGGTGTGCTGCGTGTGTTGCCGATTCAGCAGGCGATAGTCGGAGTCCTTATTACGGGAAGCGAGGTCTATTATGGACGCATCGAAGACAAGTTCGAGCCGATTATCCGTAAAAAAGTCAAAGCACTTGGCGGGAGTGTGCTCGAGGTGATTTTTCTGCCCGATGATGATCAAATGATAGCCGATGCGGCCAATCGTCTTATAGATGCAGGTGCCAATGTTATTGTCACAACCGGCGGTATGTCTGTGGATCCTGATGACCGGACGCGTTTCGCATTGAAGGCAGCTGGCGCAACCGACATGGTATACGGATCCGCTGTATTGCCAGGCGCCATGTTCATGATTTCCTATTTAAGAAATCTTCCCGTTTTAGGCATTCCCGCTTGCGGGTTGTTTGCCCAGACAACTATCTTTGATCTCGTTTATCCCCGGGTACTGGCGGGTGAGCGGATTACCCGTGCCGAGATTGCTGCATTTGGTCATGGTGGTTTGTGTATTAAATGCAAGGCTTGTGTTTATCCCTGCTGTCCATTTGGAAAATAGGAACAGAACGCTAATTGTCACAAATATGCAAAATGGGAAATTCTAATGGAAAAACATTTGGCGATCGGACTGCACGAAGCCCTGGAACTGACATTAGATCGTGTATCCTCGCTTGGTACCGAAGTAATAGACTTGGCTGACGCCGTGGATCGGGTTGCAGCTTCCGAGTTGTTTGCCAAAATAGATTCGCCTTCCGTCGATGCTTCTATGAAAGACGGTTATGCGGTTATATCAAAGGATGTGGCGATAGCATCACCTTTAAAACCGGTTCGTTTGAAGCTTGTGGGGTGTGCGGCAGCTGGCGGACGACAGGACTTAAGGGTTGAAGACGGGACCACTGTCCAGGTTCTTACAGGGGCGAAGGTTCCAACTGGGGCAAATGCGGTGGTCTCATCGGAGTTTGCATCGCCTGAAACAGAGCATGTGTTGTTTGAAATCGATGCTGCGCCCGGACGAAATATCCTTTTGCGGGGCTCTGATGTGATGAGCGGCAAAAGCCTTATTAAGCCAGGTCGCCGCCTCACACCAGGCATGGTCGGTTTGATGGCAGCGGCCGGGCATAGCCGGGTGGAGGTCTTTCGCTCTCCATCCGTGGCCATAATCGCAACTGGTGATGAAATTGTAGCACCTGGACAACCGCTCCCTGAGGGGAAACTCTATGCCAGCAATATCACAGCGCTTGGCGCCTGGTGCCGCAGATACAAGATGGATGTCCGTATGGCCATTGTTAAGGATGACCCGGGGGAGATTTTTGAAATATTAACGGCGGTGCTGGATGATGTCGATGCCATTATTACCAGTGGTGGGGCATGGACCAGCGACCGGGACATGGTGGCCCAAATTTTGGCGCAGTTGGGATGGGAGGAGATATTTCACCGTATCCGTATCGGTCCCGGAAAAGCCGTCGGCTTTGGGCTGCTTTTGGGTAAACCTGTATTCGTCCTTCCGGGGGGGCCTCCTTCCAACTTGATGGGGTTCCTTCAAATTGCAATGCCTGGGCTTATGCGGCTTGCGGGGCATTATCAGCCGGGGCTGCCTGAAATCATGGTTCGTTTAAGCGCTGATTTACGTGGTTCACACGCCAATTGGACCCAATTCATTTTTGGAAAGATTGAAATGAACCATGAGCTTCCAACGTTTTGCTCCCTTCGTAACGAAAGTCGGTTGCATGCCATGGCTGAAGCTGACGCCATCGTTACCATACCAGAAGGTCAAACCGTACTTGCCGCCGGGTCAGTTGTCCCGGCTCAACTAATGTCATAGCTGAACAATTGGCTTGGAGATCATAAATGAACAGTTCCATTTCAAATAATCTTCTGGATTCCTTTCAGCGGCGTGTCAATTATTTGCGAATATCGATGACTGATCGCTGTAATCTCAGGTGCCGTTATTGTGCACCGCTTATACCGAAACAGATCAAGAAGAATGAGCTTCTCACGCTTGAGGAGATGTATCGTGTCGTGGAGGCTGGTGTAGCGCTCGGTATCACAAAAGTACGTTTGACTGGTGGTGAGCCTCTCTGCCGGCGTGGCATTATCGATTTCATCAAGCGTTTAGGCGACTTGCCGGATATTACCGATATATCGATGACCAGCAACGGCACCATGGTTGCAGATCATGCCAGGCAGCTGAAGGAAGCAGGGCTGACCCGCATCAATATCAGTCTCGATACGTTAGAGAGAAAGAAGTTCAAGTGGCTCACCGGCGCCGACCTGTTTCCAGAGGTTTGGAAAGGGATTATGAGCGCATCAGAATGGGGGTTTGCGCCGATCAAGATTAACATGGTGGTGATGAAGGGCTTCAACGACGATGAAATCGAAAACATGGCCAGCCTTGCCATCAGGTTCCCGTTTCACATTCGTTTTATTGAATATATGCCCATCGGGACAGATCCATTGGCGGCCCATGCATCGTTTTTGCCCGTTTCTGAAGTTGAAGCAAAAATTCGCCAACTGGTTGAATTGATACCGGTTGCTGGTAAAGCCGCTGACGGGCCGGCATTGCGATACCACATTGCACACGGAAAAGGTGAAGTGGGCTTTATCGGATCAATGAGTTCACATTTCTGCTCTTCCTGTAATCGACTCCGTCTTACTGCGGCCGGGCATTTGAGGCCATGCCTTTTGTCGGATGACCAGGTCAATGTGATTGAACCGATACGGGAAGGGATAACTAATAAAGGTATTGAAGCCCTTATTTTAGAGACGCTCGCAAAAAAGAGAAAGGAACACCAACTCAGCTTCACAAGCGGACGATCTTTACAAAGCAGCATGGTCAGTATCGGAGGATAATGAAATTGCAGGAGTTTACGGATCAGCCAACCTGCAGCGCCATCATTTTAGCCGGGGGGCTCAACTCTCGCATGGAGGGCCGTAATAAAGCCTTCCTTGAAGTGGGCGGGCAAACGATTCTTGACAGGCTTTTAAGTACGCTTGGGGAGGTTTTTGATGAGATACTGCTGGTAACACGCCAACCTTCAAATTACAAGGATCTTCCCAATAAAGTCAAAGTTGTAACCGATATATATGACAAGCGGTCATCTTTGACCGGCGTTCATGCCGGTATTACTTACTCTGAGGCGTTTTTTGCTTTTATTGTGGGTTGCGACACACCTTTTCTTGCGCCCGCAGTCGTTCGTCTCCTCATTGATGAGATCGAGCCCACCTCGGACGTAATTGTCTCTTCCTTCGACACGTATTATGAGCCGCTGTGCGCGATTTACTCAAAACGCTGCCTGCCGTATATCGAGGCACAATTGAACACGGATGATTTCAAAATTGTCAATTTTTTCGACAAGGTTAATCTGAAGACGATCCCCCCGGAGAAACTGAAAAAGGTGGATCCCGATCTGCATTCTTTTTTTAACGTAAATACGCCGGAAGCTTACCAGGCTTCACTTGATTTCACAAAGCCCGTTTGATATCCGGCCTATCATGATTTTTTAATGAATGTCTTTTCGATAAAATCAGCCAGGCCCCGTATATCATTGATGTCAAAGCAAGGAACCCCCATATCCACGTTAATGTCGGAGACCATGGCAACCAGAGTGTTTTTGCCCCCTTTGACGTGGAGCGGTGAATCATGGGCCGTGCTGCGGTAAACTTCTATCTGGGGTTTGCCGCCCAGTTTGTATCCTTCCGTTAAAATGAGATCCATATCCTGGAGATAATTTTCCGAAAGTTGATCAAGACTTTTTTCCTGATCTACATCCTTAATGACCGAAATCAGCCATGGACAGGATATAACCACGGTTTCAGCCCCGGCTGCCTTGTGGCGGTAGGTATCCTTGCCTTCATGGTCGATGCTGAAACCGTGAGTGTCATGTTTGATAGTCCCTATTCGGTACCCTCTGTTTTTTAGTTCGGGGATCAGTTTCTCCAGTAGTGTTGTTTTTCCGGAATTCTTCTTGCTGACAATGGATATCATGGTCGGCTTCATGGTTTGTTTCCTTGCTGTCTACCCAAGACGGCGCTAATCTATGGAATTCAAGCGTCAGGCAATATCTTAATGGCTGAATTCAAAATTTTAGATCTCTTAAAATGTTTGCCAATCTGAACTTGACAAATTATCATTCTACTCTTGGATGACACTTCATATGTTTGTTATGATGACAGTTGGGGTGTTATTCCTTGATCACAGGGGGCACGATTAAGACCGGAACCCTGGAATTTCTCAAAACGCTTTTGATGGTGGGACCAATGCTGGTATGTTTGCTAAGAAATCCTTGCCGTGCTGCCATAATAATGAGATCGCAGTTGTAACTCGTTGCCTGTTCGATTATTTCATGAACGACTTCACCGTCGCGAATAACGACCTCTCTTGAGACATAACCGCATTCTGTATGGTCAATGCCGGAATCGGCGCAGAATTGTTCAAGGGCAGTCTGAATCAGTTTGCTGGATGATCTTTTTCCAATCAGAATCTGACGAGCGGATGTTGCATGAGATTGAGAAATTTCTTGCCATTTACTCTCCCCGAACATCCCTTTGAGTCGACCTTCAATGGAGTCCGGCATTTTCTCTGTCACATGGAGCAATATGATCGTGGCACGGTAGCGGACAGCCATGGATGCAACAACGTCAAAAGCCTCGGCACAATTTTTGGAAAGATTAGTGGCAAACAAAATGTTAGAAATGGGTTTTAACATACAGAACCTCTTTTAATAATATTAATTTGTTATTCTTACGGGTGTCTTTCGGTGCCAAAATTTTGGCTCTGACTTTCTGAACGGACCTGTTTTCTGAGGTTCGAATTACAGCTTTACGCCGGACGGAAAGGTTCCTTTTTGCTAATAATAATTTTCAAATATTAGCTCGTTTTGGTGGGAATTGTCAAATATATAATTCTGAACCATATCTTCGTATTTGCGACGGCGTGAACGAAAACTTTGTCAAGCCCCATGGGTGTAATGCTATAGTATACTGAACACAAGGAAAAATACAGAAAAAGGCAAAGGGCAGTGCGGCCGGGCAAGAAATAAGGTCGAAACGCGCAACGCCAATGACGGGATTCAATTCTCTTGAATCAATCGACACGTCTCAGCATAATCTGAGACGCAGATCAATGCCCCAGCCAGGCATTACCGTTATTTGCCGGGAGCCCAAATGATTCGTCTTTTACTTTTCTTCGTCCTGGTTCGTTGTTCTATCGGCTGTAACTTTCTCTGTTATCAGGATTTTTCACTCAGGCGCAGGATAAGTTTCTGTTGTTTTTCGACAGAGTTGCATACTATATATGAAATATAACAGTAGTGTAAATTGAGCTATTACACAAGGAGATCAAGCTATATGCTGGATTACATGGATTGTTGCCGGCCTGAACAAATTGTATCGGTTGATGAGGCAGTCGCCAATATAAAAAATGGCAGCCGGGTTTTTATCGGTTCAGCATGCGGGGAGCCGCAACATCTTATTCATGCCATGATCAGAGATGAAAACATTCAAGATATCATGGTTTTTCAGATGCTTTCCTTTACGTTGGACCAGTACTTGAAGGACGATAGTTTTCTGGAACGCTTTGCGCTGAAGCTTTTTTTTGTCAGCATTCCGATGCAAAATGCTGCCTTCGAAGGGAAAATTGATTATATTCCTGCTTATTTATCCGAGATTCCAAAATTTTTTCAGAGCAACCAAATCGGCCTGGATGTTGCCTTGATCCAGGTTAGCCCACCAGATCAGTTCGGCTTTGCGAGCCTTGGAATATCAGTGGATGTGACCCGCGAAGCTGTTCGAAGCGCCAAACTGGTCATCGCACAGGTAAATCAGCGGATGCCCAGAACTTATGGGGATGGTTTCATCCATGTAAGGGATATTGATTTTCTGGTTTTTTGTGACGAAGAACTCGTGGAGCATGGTCCCGAGGCGCAGGATCCGGAAACTGCAAGGCGGATTAGTCGTTATGTCTCTGAACTGGTGGATGACGGCAGTACCCTTCAGGTCGGTTATGGTCAACTGCCTTATGCGATTTTGCCCTTTTTGGGTAACAAGAATGACTTGGGCGTTCACACCCACATGATTACGGACGCCTTTCTTCCCTTGCTGAAAAACGGGGTCATCACCAACAGAAATAAAAATTATATGCCGGATCGAGCGGTTGCAACATTTTGCATGGGATCCAGGGCCATATATGACTATATCGACAAGAATCCGAGCTTTTATTTCGGCACCGCTGATTTCGTAAACAACCCGAGCGTTGTCGGTCAGAATGACAATTTTATTTCCATCAGCTCAGCCCTCGAGGTGGATTTGACCGGTCAGGTATGCTCGGACACCGTGGGCAGAATGTTTTTCAGCGGAACCGGCGATCAGACCAATTTTATCCGCGGTGCAGCCTTGTCTAAGGGGGGATTGTCCATTATTGCCTTACCGTCAACTGCCAAAAACGGAACGGCTTCCAGAATTGTGGCCACGCTAGCTGAAGGGGCAGGCCTGGCAACACTGCGTGCTGATGTGAATTTTGTGGTGACGGAATACGGTATTGCTCAGCTTCAGGGAAAAAGCATTTATCAGCGGGTAGTGGAACTTGGGCAGATTGCCCATGCGGATTTCAGGGCAGGTCTGATTGCTTTGGCAAAGCGTAACCGCTATATTTTTGCCGATCAGCTTCCTCCCCCGGCAAAGGATCTTATTTTTATCGAAAAGTACAAAAGCCGGGTTCGCCTGAAGAATGGAAAGGTGATGTCGATGCAACCGCTGCTCCCCTCAGACGAAATTGCTTTTCGAAACTTTTTTTATTCCTTGAAAAAAGAGACAGTGGCCCTGCGGTTTTTTTCTGATATAAAGACCTTTTCCAGGAAAATGGCGCAGAGCCATTGGGCTAACCTGGATTATCGGAAAAACATTTCCCTTATCGGCGTTGTGCGTAAAAAGGGGAACAAGGAAATCGTCGCCATAGGTACTTACAGCGAATGTACCAATCAACGCGCAGAGATCGCTTTTGTTGTTCACGATGACTTTCACGGTTTGGGAATCGCGAGTTCTTTGCTTGAAATGTTGGAAAAAATAGCCCTGGATAATGGTTTCAAAGGGTTCTGCGCCACGGTCCTCCCCGAAAACAAAGGGATGCTTCATGTCTTTAAAAAGCGTTACCCCGACGCAAAGCATCACCTTCAGGGGAACGAGGTTGAGGTGGTGATGGATTTCAACGCCTGAACGCTGCTGCCTTTGCATGGATGACGCCGGCAGATCTTGTAAAATGTGCCTGCGATCGTGTGCCATTCTTTTCAAACAGGGGCGCTAACAGGTATTAAACGATCATGTCAGATGATCGTCATATCTGATGCACGACTTCCAATTGGGTCATTCATGCCACATTATCAGTAGTAGAGCTCGTTGGATATGGCTGCAGCGGTTTTCTTCAAAGGCTCCTCGGCAGCTGCAAGAAAGGACGTGGTGAACCTGAAAGCAGGCCCGGCCATCACCACAGCCGCTAAAGGAGCCCCCTCGGGATTGAAAATGGGTGCTCCGATGGCATATGTGTCTTCATAGCGTTCCCCCCGATCGAAGGCGAGGCCCCGGTTACGGATTTTTTCCAGTTCCAGGAACAGCGCTTTTTTGGAAGTGATTGTTTTATCGGTATATCGATGGAGTTTGGTTTTCAGACAGCTGCTTACAAAGGACGGGTCGGAGAATGCAAGAATTGTCTTGGCACCGGCTGCCACATGAAGCGGGACCTCTTCGCCCTGCTTAAATGAGAAACGGATATGATTCTGGCCTTCAACATGGTGTACCAGGTAGACACTGGTTCCGGACAGGACCTCCAGTGCAACGCTTTCCCCCATTTCGCTGGACAACTTGCTGATATGGGGGAAAGCGATATTAATGATGTTGCTGCTGAGGGATTTCATGACTGATTCACCGATTTTGG
>SLIE01000027.1 GCA_007135795.1 Desulfobacterales bacterium | reverse complement strand
TCAATCTCCCGGGATATGGCCCGGAAAGTCTTCGACATGGAACGCCAATCGAGGAAATCCTGTAATTGTGTATCCGTCGGGGCGGTTATCAATGCATTGGATGCGTTATTCTTCCCGTTGGCGGGAGAAAGAAACGGAAAGTCCGCCTCGATTCGTCTGGCTTTGGCGAAAGCCCCCCAATTGCGATAGATGGAATGGGCTTTTATCCAGTATTGTTTTGCTTCATGTCGTTTATTAATATCCTCATAAAACAGCGCACTGCATTCATTTGCAATCGCCTCATTCTGGGTGTACAGGTTCTGTTGTGCGGATTGGATCGATTGTTGGTAAAGTCCGTGAACGATCTCCTTTTTTCCGGTAATCCTGGCGATTTCAGCACATATGAGGATGTATTTATGAAAAAAGTTTTCCCTGCAATGATCCGCCCAAATTTTAAACCGGGTTTTAATGCGTTTCATTTGCCGAAGCTGTCGGTATTTTTCATAGCGCGATGAGTCGGGATATACGCGAGCAATTGACAGCGCCCAATAAAAATAGATTTCCGGTGTAAATATGAGCCCCTCGATTTCAGATGCAATACCTTCGAACCGGTGTGCCGTTTCCAGGGCTTTCCCATATTTCCCCGAAAGAAAATCGATCTGGACTTGAAGCATGTATAAAAAAGCAAAAACCAATCGGTTTCGACATGTTGCTTTTACTCGGTGTATAAAGGGCGCGTCGGCAAATTCATCACCGCAAAACCCGGACATATCGTTTGACGCACCTTGGAGAAAAGCGACGTACCGCGCTGACAACTGGCAGAAAAAGGCCATATCTCTGTGGCGCAGCGCTTTGATGAAACGGGTGTGTTTTTTGATCTCTTCGTTTAATCCTGACAATCTGCGCCCTATGATTATGGGTATTATCATCAGATATATGGTGTCCCATGCAGCAAAACCCGGATAGTTGGATTCGTGGCTTTCTTTGTGGATTGCCTTGTAGATCTCAAGGCTGGTGATTGCATGCCGTTTCCAATGATTGATGCTTCTGGCAACGGAAAAACGCGCTCTGCGGGCAACCATTTTGTCATCACAGCCGGAGGCCATGGATAATGCGAGGGTACCGTAAGCATATCCGGAATTGTAATCCTCCAGCTTTCCGGCAAGCATTGCGCCAAAGGCCGAATAAACGTATGCGGAATGCACCGAGTTCCCGTGGTGCAGAGTGAGTTCCAACATTTTCAGGTTGATGTAGGCAGCACAGTCACTGTTGAAGATCATGGCGGGGCCCGTCATTTCACCAAGTATCTCCAAGATGGAGATGATTCGGCGGTCATGCATTTTGGGAAGATTGGCAAGGATCTCTGTGTTTTTTCGTTTCAGCTGCATGCTGAGTGCGCGGTGTTTAAAAAAAAATCTTTTCTTACCCGGAACAAGCGGTATCCGGTAATTCAACAGCGTAAGTGCGGTGATTCCGGTTTTCACGGCTTGTTTGTATTTGCCTCTGCCGTGCAGAATCCGGATGAGTGCAATATGGATTTCAACTTTGTCGCGCGGGCCGTGGACGTTATCCAGCATCTGGCGTAACCGGCTTTCAGGTACGGATATCATGCCGTTTAAATATTCGGATTGTGCACACCCCATATGAATGGCACGCGTCAGATCATAGTGGGTTTCCCAGCTTTTCTCCGGGAGTGCTTTCAGGGCAATCGAAAAGCAGGAAAGGGCGGTATCGAGTGCAGATGATTGCATTGCTTTTTGCCCTGCTTCCAGGTTCAACCGTGCAAGGAGTAACTTTTCATCAGGGTCATGGATATGGCTTTCAGCGATATTCAAATGATTGACGATCTCAAAGATATTTTCGCCAAAAGCCTCTCCGTTGGCCTTTGTAAGCATCAACAGGGCGATTCGCAGGTGTGCCTGCTTTTTCCACTTGTCTGAAAACATGCCGTAGATTGTTTCCCGGACGCGGTCGTGCACGAATTTGAACTCAACCAGCGGTGGCAGCGAGCAGTCTTTTTTTCCCCAGCGATCAGGAGAGAAAAGGTCAATTGAATTTTTATCAACAGGGAGGATGTGCTCTTCCCTGACGGCTTGCCATAAGAGCTTTACGATCTGGTTGACATCCTTGAGGCTTATCAATAAAAGGGTCTGGAAGCTGAACCGGTGCCCCAGGCAGGCCGCCAGCATCAGCAATTGTTTTACTTCCGGTGACAGGTAGTCGATTTTCCGTATCATCAGGTTAATCATGTTATCCGTGATCGAATGGGAATGTATGGTTTCGGTATACCATCGCCAGCGACATGTTTCCCTGTCAAAAAAAACCGCTTTTTTCTTGTACAGTGCCCTGAGAAATTCCTTTACGAAAAAAGTATTCTCTCCGGTTATGGCCAGCATTTTTCCTGACAGCCCAATGGTTTCATTGTCATCAGCCTGCAGGGTATCGGCAACGAGACGGTTTATCGCAGATGGGCAAAGCGGTTCAAGAGAAATGCTGTTGGCGATGATTCCAAATTTTTCAAACTCATTCAGGGTCGCCGATATATAAAGCAAATCGTCGATGTTATTGTCCCGAAAGGCGCCGATTACGAGAAGATTTGATGTCCGGATATCTCCAAGAATCAGCCGCAATAATTCCAGGGTTGCATTGTCGACCCATTGCATGTCGTCCAGAAAAATAACCAACGGGTGCTGACGGGAGGTAAACGCCCGGATCAGATTCAAAAAAGCGATGCTAAAGCGATTTCTTGATTCCTCGGGTGGAAGCTTCTGCCGAGGCGGTTGTTTTCCGATAATGAGTTCCAGATCCGGGAGACAATCGATTATGACCTGTCCGTTTTCACCCAGTGCTTTTAAGAATCGTTTTTTCCATCGGTGTATATTTTTATGACTCCCGGTCAAAATCTGGCCGATGACTTTGGATAATGCGTCTATAATGGATGCATAAGGCAGGTTCTGCCTGAATTGGTCGAATCTTCCTATGATAAAATAGCACCTGTCGCCGGATATCGATTTTTGAAATTCCTGCATCAGAAAAGTTTTTCCAATCCCCGAGCGCCCGGTGATTGCGATCATTTCCGTGCCGCCCTTAGAGATCCTATTATATGCCCGGGCGAGCGTTTGAATCTCATTTTCCCGACCATATAGATTATGCGGGATGAGGAACTGTTCGGAGAAATCCCGAAGCCCCGGGGTAAATTCTTCGATTTTACCGTATTTTTCCAATTCCTTAATGCAGAAATATAAATCCGAAAGAAGCCCCCGGATGTTTTGGTAGCGATCTTTCGGCGTTTTCGCCATAAGCTTTTCAATGATCAGCGATATTGCTTTCGGGAGTCCGGAGCGGATGTCATGGGGCGGAATTGGTGTCCCGGCAATATGACCATGAATGAGCTCAAGGGCGTCATCGCTTGAAAAGGGGAGTTTGCCGGTCAGCATTTGATAGAACGTGACCCCAAAGGAATACATGTCCGTTCGATAATCAGTGTCATGATTTGTCCGGCAAGTCTGTTCCGGGGAAATGTAAGGCAAGGACCTTTCATGGCTATCTGGGTTTCTAGTGTGAGATGGGGTGGTGGCGTACTTGCCGGAGAGGCTGAAATCGATGATATTGATTTGTCCTGTGTGCCGGTTCCAGATAATATGGGGAGGACTTATGGCGTTGTGAATAACTTCATGACTGTGGATCTGGTCGATTGCGACTGCTATCTCTGCTGCAATCTTTAAAATGGTGATCGTGTCGATCTTTTCCAGTCCATCGATTTTGTCCAGGGAGAGGCCACCGATGTCATCAAAGACCAAAATCGATAGGTTATCGGCTCTGATGAGGTCAACGCATTTGACAATGCTTTTGTCCTCAATTCTGCGCGTCAACTCATATTCGTTTTCAACACTAACCGGATCGGTTGATGGGTCGTTAAAATTGGTTCTGCTTTTAAGGATCACCCGTTTGCTGTCCGACACCCTGAGTCCTCGAAATATAATGCTGCGGGGGCTTTCATAAATTTTTTCGAAAATGGTATATCCGGGTACCGATATCATTGCCTGCTCCGGTTTTCATGTTGCGAAGAACATGATTACGTGACCTTTTATACGTCATCCTTGCCTTATACGCCGTCCTTGTCCATCGATTGTGGCGGGAATTAAAAGCCGATCTCCTTGTTGATAATTATTACCGTTATATCCGTCATCATGGGTTTTTTATGTAAAATGGTGGTGATTCTACATATCCGTTGAGAAGCATTGCAATCCGCGCATAGGCCGTTTCTGGTGCACGGGGTATCCATGTTCAGGCTTTTTGCACGCATGGGGGCGGCAATTTCTTTTATTCTCCGGATACCGCTTTCAAGGTCGCGGGTTACCTTGTTGATTCCCGCTATAATGATGACATTAGGACATCCGAATGTCATGGCATTGGTCCGGTTGCCGACCCCGTCTACGTTTATGATTTCCCCGGTTTCGGAGATGGCGTTTGCACTGCATATAAAGCATTCAGCGCGGCCCTGTTTCAGGCGCATTTCCATGTCGGTCGCATCTGCAGGGGGATTCCAGTGGTCGTAAATCGTTTTTCCTTCTTTTTCCAGAATATCCGGCAGGTCTAACTTCCGGGTTGTGGAAGAACCACCGAAACCGAAACTGTTATAATCTTTAACCATGTCGAGAATAAGATCCGAAGCCTCGTTCGTATTTGCTGCAAAGTGCGCCTGGAAAGCATTCTTTTTAAGGTTTACAATGGTTCGATGACCGATTTGTTCATTGAGCCACACCCGGTATTGCATTTCATTCATAATTTGTACACCTCGTAAGTTATGGTTTCAGGTGTCTTGAGTTGAAGAAAGTCGATTCACAGGGGACCTCGCCCATTTGAAATGTCGATTATAGCCGAGAATGAAAAAAAAATATAGTAGTAAATTAAGTGCTTAGGGCCCTTATAGTTGACGTTAAACGTAATGTCTGGTATGCTTTACATCGCAAATGCTGCTATTTTTCCACACGGAGACCTATCCCCTTAATTGGGGCCGATATTCAGCGGGAGCAATCCAGGGTCGAAACATCAAATAAAATCACGTTTGTTGTGAGGCTTTGAGAATAAGAAATTTTTAATTGAGCAGGGTGTAAGAGAAAAGGGGAAATTATGAGTATTGAAAAGGACCGGTATGAGCTTCTCACCGGCATTGTCGAACCCGAAGAAGAGATAAGTGGTGACAGCATAGGAGATCGAATAAGGAAGATTCGTGAGGAAAAAGGTTTTTCTTATGAAGAGATATCAAACCTGACAGGGTTTGATATAGATCTGCTGATGATGATTGAAAAGGGGGCGGTACAGCCCCAGATTGGTGTTATTGTCAAGCTTTCCAAGGCATTGGACGCCGCTTTTTCCCGCCTTTTGTCAGGCGTCGGGACCAGGCATTACGCTGTTACCCGTAAAGACAAGAGAAAGCCGGTTTTTCGATCCACCTCGGAAAAAGGGAAAACGCGCTATAGCTATCAAAGCCTTGCGCCCGAAGTATACGGCCGTCACATGGAATCGATGATCGTTACCCTGGAAGAAAATCCCGAACAGGAATCCTCCGTGCATGAGGGCGAAGAATTTATCTTCGTGCTGGAAAATAAGGTTGTGGCAAAAATCGGTGATGACATGTTTGAACTTGAACCGGGGGACAGCATCTATTACTTGTCGAACACCCCACACATGGTGGCCGCCAAAAATAACAGCGCTGTTATACTCGCGGTTATTTATGAGGGGTAAGTGCCCGGCGCAAGAGGCGGCCTTAGGGACGGTTTTTGCTTTAGCATGAAGAGTAAGTGGCTTGAGTTTTTCTTTCCGGCTTTTACTCTCGATGGTGGGCGGGGATCGAGAGTAAAAGTCTTGTCGGCTTTTTAAAAGTCCAATACTTTCGTCACGCGCAATCCTTCAGTATTTCCGGCTTATGCCTTGTAGACATACAAGTAGGCTTAAGTATTCTGCATTCTTCAGGATTGCGCAAATATAGATCGTGACTTTTTACACATTCATCCGGTCTTGATGCAATGGCTAAGTTAAAAGTTCCATATACAAGGCGTAGTAATTTTGTATTTGCAATGGCATACATATAGTATTCCGAGCAAATGTAAAATTACTACAACGAAGTATATGGAACTTTTAACGACGCCATTCAGGACTTGACGCCTTGATATTCTATACCAGCGTGCAAAGCGCAGTCATTTTCGTAGCCTTTCCATTTCAAATCCACTTCCTCCTGGACTTCGTCGATGTTATCGTCGGTAAGTGTCTTGAAGCGCGTCTGGGTTTTAAAATAATCCCTGACCGGAAGGCGTTTTTTGCCAAGCATTTTTGCGGATTGACCGGTTAGTCTGAACTGTCCGTTTTCGATTTCATAGAGTGTAAAAAGTCCGGTTTCAACTGCGAGGCGACCGATCTTGACGCTCAACTCCGGTGAAAAACCCCAGCCGGCGGGACATGGCGTTTGAATGTGCAGGTACCGGGGGCCATAAAACGTTTTTGCCTTCAGGGTTTTGTCATACAGATCCAGGGGGTATGAAGCAGAAGCGGTGGCAACGTAATCAAGTCCGTGAGCGGCCATGATCGCCGGGACATCCTTGCTTTTCTGAGCTTTTCCGGTAATCGGGGTGGTGGTGGTGAGCACATGCCGGGGGGTTGTGCCGGAACGCTGGACACCGGTATTCATGTAGGCTTCATTGTCGTAGCAGAAGAATATAAAATTTTCCCCTCTTTCACAGGCGCCCGACAGGGCTTGAAGGCCGATATCGGCTGTACCCCCATCACCCGCCCATGCAGCGACGGTTGTCTTTTCCCGACCCTGTGCCCGAAGTGCACCAAGTACCCCGGTCGCAGCGGCTGCCGTGGATGCAAAGGTGACATTAAGGCATGGGAGCTGGGTTGCGGCAATCGGATAAAGCCCCTGGAGCACGGTAAGGCAACTTGGCGGGACAACAAGAATGGTATCCCGCCCCAGGGCCTTCAGGGCGATCCGGTAGATGATGCTCAGGCCGCAGCCGGAACAGGCCCGGTTGCCCGGATGCACATATTCTTCCTCGGGAAGATTTAAAATAGTTGTTTTAACGGTCATATCAATACCTGAGTGCTTATTGTTTTTTTATCATGGGCTGTGAGAGGCCCCGGTGTTGCCTGACGAATGAAAATCAACAGACAGCACAGCGCCTTGAATCAGCTTGTCGTTATAGTTTGAGCCCAATCCATTCCGGGGTGTCGGTCGTGGTGGATGACGGGCGACATGAACTTCGTAAGACATCGGCCAGCTGACTGGTTTGAATTTCACGTCCGCCAAGTCCTAAAATATAGTTGCGGACAAACGGCCGGTCGGCTTTTGCATACAAGGCCGCCTTTACGTCGGCGAACAGGGCGCCCTGGTTGCCGTAGCTGAGCGCTTTTTCAAAAACGATCAACCCCTTTTTATGGGCAAAGGCATCGGCAATGGCTTTGTCCGGAAAAGGGCGGTAGACGCGAAGTCCCGCAACGCCCACGGCAATTCCCTCATCACGCAGCATGTCGATCACATCGCGCAAATGGTAGGAGAGCGATCCCATGCACAGGGCAACATAATCCGCATCGTTTACCCTGTACGGTTCGATGAACGGGTACCCCCCCCTGCCGAAAATTTCCTTGAAATCTTTCTCGATATCCGTAATGACATCAAGACTTTTTCGCATGTCCGTGTGCAGGTTGTGGCGAATCTCCATGTATCCGGGGGCGGCATTTCCGCGGACATCGGGACGAATATCGGGAAGCGTCACGGTATTCAGATTTTTCGGACATGCCGGGTCGAGAAAATACTCCGGTGTAAACGCCGGGAGAAACTTTTTAACCTGGTCTGCTTCGGGGAGTTCAAAAGGCATGTAGGTGTGGGACAGGATGTACCCGTCGTAACAGACCATGACCGGAACGCTGACGGTTTCGGCAAGTCGGAATGCCTTGAGGACACTGTCGATTATCTGCTGGTGATCGCAGGCGTAAAGCTGTATCCAGCCTGCGTCCCGCTGGGATATGGAATCCTGGTGATCGTTCCATACGGTCCAGGGTGCCCCGATGCCGCGGTTGACCACGCACATGACGATTGGCAGGCGCGCGCCGGCTGCCCAGTGAAGCTGTTCATTCATATAGAGCAGGCCGTTGGCGCTTGTGGCCGTGAATGTCCTCGATCCGGTGCTCGATGCGGCAATGCAAACCGCAAGTGCACTGTGCTCGCTTTCCACAGGAATATATTGCGCGTCCATTTCCCCGGCATCGACCAGTTCCGAGAGCTTTTCCGTCAGAGGTGTCTGGGGGGTTATGGGGTATGCGGCGATTACGGCAGCCTCTGCCAGCTTGACCCCTAGCGCGGCAGCGACATTGCCAGATTCAATGATATACATCTTATTATTCTTCCTTTTCCATGATTAAAAGGGTTTCTTCCACCATGGTGATTGCGCCGGTCGGACATTCTTCCGCGCAGATGCCGCAACCTTTGCAATATTCCAGATCAATGGCCGGCATTTTGGTTTTGGTGATCACCCCATCCGGGCAAAAAAGCCAGCATGAAAAACAGGCTTTTTTATTTTTCTTTGCCGGGATGCATTTTTCATAATCAATGATCGGCCGCAGAACCCGCCAGGAACCAGTCCGGCCGCCATCTCCGGGTCCGGGTTCGCTGTGAGACTTTTTGCAGGCGAATTTGAATTCCTTTTCCATTTAGAGACCTCCGACATGCGTATTTTCAAATGTAATTCTGGCCACTTCGGCATTTTTGGGTCCGTTTTTCCCTGCGAATTCCTTTTCAATGGTTTCGCAGAGCAGATCAATCGGGATAAGACCGGAAGCTTTCCCAAATGCCCCGATAATACCGGTATTGACGATTCCGGCCGGGAGACCGCCGTGAAGTGCGATGTTTGTAACATCCGCCGTGGCCACGCGCATGCCATTATAGTTGTAACAGCTTGGAAGTTTGGGTGAATTGATAATAATGAGTCCGTTTGGTTTCAGTCCGGCCGCGACATCGACCTCCTCGAGCAGTAGATGATCCAGGACAATGACCATGTCCGGTTCGGTAATGGGAGAAAGGTCGTATATTTTGGCTCCGGCGAATTTAAGGGAGGTGAATACGGGTGCCCCCCTTCTTTCGGTTCCGAAAGTCGGGGCCATGACGACGCCGCTGTAACCGGAACGGAATGCTGCATCGGCAACAATTTTGGCGGCGGTTATGGCGCCTTGTCCACCGCGGCCGTGCCACCTTGTTTGAATAATATCGTCTCGCATGGCAGTTTGTTTTGTTTCCTGAAGTTACGTGATTGATGTGCTGAAGCGGGTCTCGAGGCGAAAAACATTTTCCCGTCCGATTTCTAACGACAGCTGTTGCTTTGTGGGCTCAAATAAAACGCGGGAATTAAGCAGTTTTAAGCAGATTTGAGTTCCTTTGTATCTGAGCGCAACATAATGGTCTGATTCTGCTTCTACACTATTAAAAAAAATATGGGTAAAAAATTACACTCATCACCAGACCGGTATTCAAAAGGATCATAATTTAAAACAACCTTGACGTTAAAGTAAATTAATATTTTAAAAAAAGGTTATTTTTTTTAAAAAGTGTTGA
>SLIE01000415.1 GCA_007135795.1 Desulfobacterales bacterium | reverse complement strand
CTGTTCATGCAGTTCCGTCCCGTGGATCAGCTTCAGGGATAGTGCCCCCACATACTCGGGGTCGATTGCAGAGAGTACTTTGCCGGTCGCCTCGGCATGAATGGCGGATCGCTCTTTCCCCGCAATACCTAAAAGCACGGTGATCGACACCTTGATGCCGGCGGCACGCAGCTTTTTCCCCATTTTGATCATCTGTTCGGAGGATGCGCCTTTGTTTATGTTCTTCAGGGTTTGGTCATCGCCGGACTCCAGTCCCATGTACGCAAGCGTAAGGCCATGATCCCTGAGTTCCTCGAGCTCCTCCGGGCTTTTCATCTTTATCCCCTTGGCATTGGCATAAAGACTGATCCGATCGAGCCAGGGGATCTGTTTATTGATTTCTTCCAGGATTTTGATCAGCCGTTTTTGAGGTATGATCAGTGCATCGCCGTCACAGATGAAAAGCCGCCGCGCATACGTAAAATTCCTGGCAGCATAGGCGATATCCTCCAGGATTCGTTCGTCCGGCTTGATCTTGAATCGCTCCCCCTTGTAAGTGCCGCAGAAGGTGCACTTGTTATGAGAACATCCCACGGTGACCTGGAGTAAAATACTGTCCGCCTCGCTTGGCGGGCGAATGACCATTCCTTCGTAATGCATCTTTATTATCTCCAATAGTGATTTTTATAGCCGTCATAGCCCCATCACTGTTATGTTTAATGATTCCGGAATCAACCCGTCTTCATTTTAAGGTATAATAACCATTTTTTGCTGTCTTTTAACCACTCTCGGCCTCAAATGCAACCTTTTTTATGATTTGCAACGGTTCATCGCCGGGTTCACGCGTACTATTTAGTGCCCGAACGAAAACCAGAATTTTTCGTCAAGGTCAAGGACGGCGTAAATTTTAACCGCAGGAATAATGAGTGTATTTTGAGGATTAAAATTTGAGCCGGACGCAGAGATTGGCGAAAAAGACGGTTTTCGTTCAGGCACTATTACAAGCGCATTGTCTTATCCCGGGGGGGGCTATAGAATCTGGCCGGCAATCCGCTTTTGAATCTCCTTGAGATCGTCACTTACACTCACCGGATACCGGGCCGTTGAATCAATGGCCTTGTATGTTTCGTCGAGTTTTGAAAAACAGGCGGTAAAATATTTTCTGATCTCTTCCAGATCGGGCATCTCTACCATCAACGTCCCTTTTTCGATCATGGTTTGAAGCATTGGAATCGTATTTTTAAAGGTTTCATCTTTTCTGCCGATGATATCCGCCAGGTATTTCCCGCCTTCATCCGTTTTGCGAAACACCTGTTTCTCTCCGGCCAGATAGGCTTTGCCGGGGCTTTGTTTGGTTATGTCCCGGTCTTTGAAACGTACAAGCTTGTAAACCATGTCCAGATAAGGTGCGTCTGCTGAAACACCCAGTTTTGTCCCCACGCCGAAAGCGTCGATCAATGCGTTATTGTCAAGAACACGGGCGATCTTGTACTCGTCGAATCCACTGCTGGCAAAAATTTTTGTTTCCGTCAGACCGGCATCATTTAGGATTTGCCGTACATCCTTGCTCAATTGGGCCATGTCGCCACTATCGAGACGGACCCCTCTCAACTGCTCCCCTCGTTGTTGCATTTCGATTCCGATGCTGGCCGCATTTTTCGCCCCTTCAATCGTGTCATGGGTATCGATGAGCAGGACCGTATTATCCGGATAGTTCTCCGCAAAGACCCGAAAGGCATCATGCTCATCTTCAAAAAGGCTTACAAATGAATGGGCCATGGTACCGGAAACCGGTATATCGTAGATCTTTCCCGCGAGAACATTGCTGGTGGCGGCAAAACCGGCGATATAAGAGCTTCTGGCAACTTTCAGTCCGGCATCGGATCCCTGGTTTCTGCGAAGCGAAAAATCAACGAGGCCTCTTCCCTTGGCTGCCTTCACACACCTGGCGGCCTTGGTGGCGATAAGGCTCGAAAAGCCGATGGCGTTTATCAGAAAGGTTTCCAGAACCTGGGACTCCATAATTGGCGCGGAAACTTCCATGACCGGTTCATCGGCAAAAAACAAAGATCCCTCGGGCATGCAGCGCACCGTGCCGGTAAAGCGGAAGGTCTCCAGGTAATCGAGAAAATCCCGTGTGAACAGGTTCGTTTTTTTCAGGTATGCCAGGTCTTCACTGGAAAATGTGTAATCAAGCACTTCCGCAAAGGCTTCTTCAAGCCCGGCCATGACATAGTAGTTTCTGTTTTCCGGATATCCTCTGACAAACAATGAAAATGTCGCTTCCCCGGTGATCTTTGCCGAAAAATAGCATTGTGCCATTGTCAGTTCATACAGATCCGTGAAAATCGGTCCCGTTTTAACCCGTTGTTTCATAGTCCCTCCCCGCTACTTAAATTGGCAAGATGGTATCCTCTGAAGTAACTTCTGGAAAAGTGTCCGGCCGGGCATGACCGTAACCGGTCATGTCATTGATTGACATGTACCCCATTATTATTTATTACCAATACAACTGTTTTTTTGTGTCGATAAAGAGCCGGCAAAACCGGTTCCCGGAAATAAGATTTTGATGTGTATTTTACTATTTTAAGGATGAGTCAATGGAAGATGCAAATGAAAAAAGCCCGGGGATGTCGCCCTTGTCCCCGGAAATCATAACCACCGCACTGCTGGAGCCGCTTTTATACCAATACCAACGAAAAATAGAAGTGGTCATCTCCCAGCCCGAATACACCTCGGTCTGTCCCATGACGGGTCTGCCCGATTTCGGGTGCATTACCATACGATACGTGCCGGATCGCCATATCATCGAGCTCAAATCCTTGAAATATTACCTGTTGCAATACCGCAATGTCGGAATTTTTTATGAAAATGCCGTAAACCGGATAATTGAAGACCTTGTGTTGGTGCTGAAGCCGAAACAGATGACCGTTACCGGAGACTTTACGGCAAGGGGGGGGATTGCCACCACGGTTACCGTCTGTTATCCTGAGAAATGATAAAATATAACGAGCGTTCGGTTTCTAATTGACAGGTTCGGGGTATAAACGGTAAAAGAATCAGTGTATGATAAAAGGGAAGACCCGCAAGGGTTTGTGTCTCTTGAACATAGAAACATTAATTCCGGGATGGTTGTTGCACCGGATGTTAGGGTGCCCCCCGGACGTTTGCCGCAACCGGGTTGGGTGAATCAAATGGAGGTATCCGGTAATCATGGGCACAGCACAGAAACGACCACGTGAAATATGCTTTGATTCGTTCAAGCAGATGGCCCTCCTTTCCATGGAAGAAATCTGCCGTGAAATTTTCAGGGAAAACCATCAGTCCATAAAGATCAAAAAAGAACCCGTTGCCGTCAAGAACCTGGTCAATATCTTCTATACGACCCTCAGGTTGTCCAACGAAAAAGGATTTCACACGATGAGCCTGCGGGATCTGAGCAGTGCGTCCGGTTTGAGTATGGGGGCGCTTTATTCCTATTTTTCCAGCAAGGATGAATTGCTGGAAATGATTCAGAAGCAGGGTCGGACGATTACGAGAAAAGTGCTTTCCGAACACATGGACCCGGATGCGCCGCCTCGTGAGAAAATGCACACCCTGATCCGGATTCATCTGTATCTGACCGAAGTGATGCAGCCCTGGTTTTATTTCGCCTACATGGAAACGAAAAACCTGGGTAAAGTTCAGCGGAAAAGATCGATTGAAAGTGAGCTTTTCACCGAACGGATTTTCAATGACATTCTTCGTGAAGGTCAAGAGCAAGGGGTTTACAGGAATGTAAATTGTTTGTTGACTGCAGGAGCAATCAAAGCGTTGCTGCAGGATTGGTATGTCAAACGGTGGAAATATTCTCGCCGCCAGATTTCCGTGGAAGAGTATGCGGCATTTCTGATTTCTTTTATCGAATCGGCGGTTCTGGCGGAAAATTCTTTTGATCCGGAAGGGGGATGATAAGCGATGGGTATCGAAGACCAACCCGCGGCAGTGAGAGACGGGGAAGCGCTGAATGGGAAAGCCGTTAAAGCCTTTCTGGAAAAAAATGTCAAAGGAATTTCCGGGCCCATTGAAATCAGTCAGTTTCCTTCCGGGTATTCCAACCTGACCTATTTGATAAACGCCGGGGGGCGGGAGCTTGTCCTGCGCCGGCCGCCGTTTGGTAAAAAAGCCGCCACTGCTCACGATATGGGACGGGAGTATAAAATACTCTCCACCCTTCACCCGGTTTTCCCGTATTGTCCCAAACCGCTTGCCTTTACAGAAGATGAATCCATTTTGGGGGCGCCTTTTTACGTGATGGAACGGATAAAAGGGATCATTTTAAGAAAAACCCTCCCCGAAGGGCTGGTCCTTACGCCGTCGGATGCCGGGGCGCTGTGTGAAAACATGGTCGACCTGCTTTGCCGGCTTCACCAGCTCGATTATAAAGCCCTGGGGCTGGAGAGTTTCGGTAAGCCCGACGGGTATGTCAAGCGGCAGGTCAGTGGCTGGGCCAGGCGTTTCAGGGATTCCCGGACGCCGGATGTCCCTGATTTCGAAAAGATCATGGGGTGGCTTGAAGCCAATCAGCCGGCGGACACGACCGAGCCATGCATTATTCACAATGACTACAAGTTCGACAACCTCGTGTTGTATCCGGATAATCCGCTCGAAATCATCGGGGTGCTGGACTGGGAGATGACGACGATCGGAGATCCGCTCATGGATCTTGGAAGTTCTCTGGCATACTGGGTTACCCTGGATGATTTGGACGAGATGCAGATGATGACGACGCAGCCCACCACGATCGAAGGGATGATGACCCGTCGGCAGATTGTTGATCTGTATGGTAAAAAAACCGGGCGCGATGTTGAAAATTTCGATTTTTACTATATGTTCGGCCTTTTTCGCCTGGCCGTCATTGCCCAGCAGATCTATTACCGCTTTTATCACGGCCAGACAAAGGACAAGCGCTTTGCAATGCTGGGCTTTGGCGTGGGAATACTTGAAAATGCGGCAAAGCGGGTGATGAGCGGCTCGGGGATATAGTGGCCGTAAATGTTACCTGATCTATTATGCCGTATTGCGGGCCAGGTGGTTTTCTGCCTGCAGAAAATAATCGGAGACGTACTCGACGGCCTGGTCCCGGGACGCGATTGACTTGATATCCTCCCTGAAGCGCGCGGCATGAGGCAGTCCCTTTGACAGCCACCCCAAACGGCTCCGCATCATCCTGGAAGCGCGCACTTCACCATACGCCGCCACGGCATCATCGATGTATCGTAACACACACCCCAGACGGTTTTGCAGATCGATCACCGGCTCGGGCCGGTTTTCAAGTCGTGCGGTTACCTGCATGAAAATCCAGGGATTCGAAATCGCGGCCCGACCGATCATGACCCCGTCGCATCCTGTCTTTTCAAACATGGCAAGGGCGTCCCCGGGCGTGAGGATATCCCCGTTCCCGATAACCGGAATGGCAACCGCCGATTTGACAGCCTTGATCACGGACCAGTCCGCATCTCCCCGGAACAGTTGCCCAACGGTTCTCGGATGAACCGCAACCGCATCCACCCCGCACGATTCGGCAATGCGCGCCAGGGCAACCGCATCTTCCCCGGAGGCATCCCACCCGCTTCGCAGTTTAATGGTCAGGGGGATGGATATCGATTTCCTCACCGCTTCAAGCAGCTGCTTCGCAGATGAAAGATTTTTCATGAGGGCGGCGCCATACCCGTTTTTCAATATTTTTCGCACCGAACAGCCGAAATTGATGTCAAGGATGTCGGCCCCGCGGGCTTCCGCCATGGCCGCGGCACCCGCCATGATCGATGGGTCTTTGCCGAAAATCTGAATGGAAAGCGGCCTTTCGGCATCGGTCATGGAAAGATACGCCAGGGTTTTTTCCGCACCATACATCATGCCGTTGGCGCTGATCATCTCGGAGCATACCAACCCGCAGCCATTCTCCCGGACCATGCGCCTGAACGGCACGTCCGTGATTCCGGCCATGGGCGCCAGCACGAGCGGGTTTTCAACCGTGATTGTGCCTATCTGTAACGGTTTGATCATAAAAATTTTTCCTTGGATTTGCCGGGGGCTCCCTTTGGGCGGGCATAGCAATACAGGCAATCATGAAAGCAGGGGTGTGCATCGTAACACCCGATATCCCGTGACAGTGTGCACCGGCATCCTTTTTCCAGGCGTTGGCCCGAGTCTTTGGCCCGGGAAATCCTGCCATCGTGCAGATCGGACAGAAAGCTTCCTGAAATACATCCGCCCGCCCGGATATTTTGTGCGTTGCCCAAGGATTCCAGCAATTCGTTTTCACAGCAGGTATACAATGAAATATTCAATGATTCAAGCAGATCCGCCATTTTGCAGATCACCCGGATCTTTTTTTCAAGCGGTGGGTCGACAAAAGAAAATCCGGTAATTTGCTTTGCCCTGCGTATCACCTTGGCATATAACTCGGCAAAGCTGGTGATGCATCTGGTTATGCCCATCCCTGCCATTTGTTCGGCAATATGTTTGAAATCGGTCAGGTTGTTTTGCATGAGATCGCTGCCATGCCGGTAAAAGCAGATGGGGTCGAAACGCCACCACACGGAGCGGGCGCCAAACCGTTTCGTCAATGTTTTTGCCTGCCGGATGCGGTCCTTCAACGCGGGCGTGTGTGGTTCAAGTATGGTCGATGCGGAATTGACGGTAAACAGGAAAAAAAGTCTGTACCCCATTTCTTCAAGTCGTGGGCCGTAATTGCCGTTGATAAACCGGCTGAAATCCTTGGACCAGAAAGCGATGCAATGAACCGCTGCCGGTTCGACCGGTACCACGGATACCCGTTTGTTGAACGGGTTTTTGACATGAAAGGCACCGGTTTCGATTCCGGCCATGAACTGGTCCATGTAAAAGGCCGGGATGTCGGTTCTGCGGGATGCGGAAATAATGATTTTCGTTAACATCGGGAGGCTGATTTGAAAATTATTTTTTTTCCGGTTTACCGGGCCTGAAAGAGATCACGGTCCCTTTTTCGGATGTGTCAGGCGTTTTACCGCTGTCATCGGGAGGTTGTTGAACCGGCATTTTTTCTTCCGGCGATTCAACCTTTTCAAGGCGCACCCGTTTTCCTTCCATGGTGAATTCATCGCCATTGATATAGGCATCGCGTAATATCCAGGTAATCGTCTGAACCGGCACCTGGAGAACCAGAAGTTTCACATGATACCAGTCTTTTTTATGATCCGGATTGATATCCTCGATCCGGGCAAAGAAAAACGGTTCTCCTTCGTAATACACGAGTACGATGTCGTTAATGGTAGCCATCAGTCACTTGTCCTTGGTCTGATTGTCGCCCTTATCCAGTGCAGCAATGTATTGCCTGAAAGGTTTTGTCTGTCCAGCATATCGATCTCATTATTTAATTTTTCCGGGTCGGCAAACCATGCTTCCCGTTTGACCAGCGGTTGTGTCGTGTCGAGGTGTTTGACCACTTGAGCAGGGTTTCCCGCTGCGATCACGTTCGGGGGGATATTCCGGACCACAACCGAACCGGTTCCGATAATACTGTTTTCCCCGATGGTGACGCCTTTGCACACAGTGACCCGGTCTCCCAGCCAGACGTTCTCCCCGATATGGACGGGAGCGGTCCTGCCGATGGTGGTGAGTCGGTCATAGGTGCCGTGCCAGTCGCAATCGGTTATGAATACCGACCCCGCAAGCATGCAGTTGTCCGCTATGGTGATGGCATCCGCGGAACTGATGCGAACCCCGGGACAGATAAGGCAATACTTACCAATAGCGATCTTCCCTTTCCCCTTTTCCTGGGGCCAGACCGTCAAACGGACCTTGTTGTCGGAAGTGGTAAGAATATTGACATAATCCCCGATGGTGATCCCGGCTCCAAACACTTTGATGTTCCAGGGGTGTATGAAAAGATATCCCTTCCCCAGAAAGTCGAACCGGGGCCGGACATAATAATGGGCATACAGCGCCTGGAGTTTCATAAAAGCGCTTTTGATAAAGTAAGGTCTGTGATCTCTTCTCAACGGTAAACCTGTGTCATGGATGGTGCCATTGCAACTGACTATCGTCGGTTGGTGAGTGAAGACAATATGCGACACCGTGATTAAATTTTTCACATACAAAGATTACAATGATGTACTCATCTCAGGATTCCTGATTTTTCCCAATATTCGTGATTGAACAGGCAGCTTGCCGGTGTCAGGTGGTATAGCGCGTCCGCTGCCATGATAACGACCGCGTTGGTCCATGTAATCTTCTCTTCCGGCCAGATTACCATGTCGGGGTATGTGAAACCACACCAGTACGAGCCATCATCGAATGTGCGGTCAAGAATCCAGTTGAATACGATTTCGCCGACCTTGGTGTTCCCCGCTGCGGTAAGGGCGAGCACCAACTCCGAGGTCTCGGCAATGGTAACCCAGGGACGGTTCGATACACATAGCGTCCCCATATCCTCCACCACATATTTTTTCCAGTGCTGATCAATTCGTTTTCTGGCTGCATTGCCGGTGATGGCACCGGATAACACCGGGTAGAACCAGTCCATGGAAAAATGGGACTTGGCAATGTTGAACAGGTGATAACCGTGTTCGATGGCTTTTTGAAGTCGCAGGGCCGCCGTTTTCCAGTCCGGCCTGCTGGTTCCGATTTGCCTTGCAATGGCAAGGGCGCATTTTATGCTCATGAAAATCGAGCTGGAACCGGTTAAGAGTGCCATGGGGTCCACTTTCAGGTCCGGACTTTTGGCCCAGTAGATTTCACCGGTCGGTGCCTGGAGACTGATTGCAAAATCGATCGCCTTTTCCACCACCGGCCACATGGACTTGAGAAACAAGCTGTTTCCGGTAAGCAGAAAATGGTGATAAACCCCCACCGCAATATATGTCGTCATGTTGGTGTCACGGGTCAGGTCAATGGGAACGCCGTCCTGGTAGGCGGCGTACCAGCTGCCGTCTTCGAGTTGGTTTTCCGCAAGCCAGGCGTAGGCGCTTTCGGCTTCTTCAATATACCCGCCAATGGCAAGCCCCATGGCCGCTTCCACATGGTCCCAGGGATCTGTTTTTTCCCCGACACTCCATGGGATTTCCCCGTTTTCCTTTTGGGTATTCAAAATCAGGGTGGCAAGCGCTTCAATATCGATCGAAAGTGCCTGCTTTTCTCGTAACACCTCCCGTTCCATGAACTATTCCTTCCCGTGGTCCGTGTTATAGCATTGAAATTTATCAGGTTTGTCCTGTGTCCATTGCGATAGAGGCGAAGCTGTGTCGAATGGTGGATTTGTGGCGAAAGAAAATATATGCCAGAAAATTGTTGGAGAAGCAAGTGTTAAGGGCAATGTTGAGTGAGGAGTGAGGGCGTCAGGCGTAAGGGCAGTGAGGAGTGATGAGTAGGGAGGGGGGCAGAAGTTAAAGTTAGGTGGAGAACAATAAAGTAAGAGCCAGGATCAAGGGGTGGTGGGGGGAGCATGGTGGCAACGAGGCGGATTTTTATCGTAAGCAATATAATATGTGTATCGTGTTAGATGGTTTTAGGTTACATGGGGCATTAAGGCCCATTTGATTGTCCAGAGGGTGGCGTTTTCAAGTTTGTCGAGGCATACGAGGCCGCCGTTTTGGAATTTGAAGATGGTGAAATCGGTTGAGCCGGTGGTGAG
>SLIE01000265.1 GCA_007135795.1 Desulfobacterales bacterium | reverse complement strand
TTCATGAAACAGCCGACCGATATGGATTTGATAAAATAGCTGTAGGTCATCATCTGGAAGATGATGCAGAACTTATCCTCATGAATATTATACGCGGCAGCGGGCCAACCGGAATGGCCGGCATTCCACCGGTTCGGGGACGTATCGTGAGACCGCTGATCCATTGTCGCCGGAAGGAGATCTTGTCCTTTCTCAAGTATCGCAATATAGCATATGTATATGATAAAACAAATGATAGCAACTTGTTCCAGCGTAACCATATTCGTCATAGCCTGATTCCTGCTCTTGAACATTACAATCCCCGCATTGTTGAAAATCTTCACAGGATGGGACGGATTGCCGGTTGTGAGAATGAGTGGACCGAAAGCCTGGTTTCACCTGTTTTCAATGCTGTTGTATCAGAGCGAAACGCCGGATATCTGTTGATTGACATTCAAAAACTTCAATCGCATCATCTCGCTGTAAAACGGCGGATTCTCAGAAAGGCGATACTCGAAGTTAAAGGGAATCTGCGGCGAATTGCTACGATTCATATTGACGCTGTAGTGGAACTCATGGGAAAAAAGGAATTCTCAGGGCAGCTTGATCTACCGGATCGTGTCCGGGTTGTTCGCAGTGGCATGATTTTGAGGATGAAAGTGGAAAAGAGATCCCTGCGATCTCCAGAACTATCCGGACGGCAGCGGCCGAAAGCATTTGAGGTGTGTGTTCCCGAGCTACTGGCAGGTTCCGGCGTAATTGATATTCCGGAAGCAGGGGTTTGTCTGGAATTCAATCGCTTGGCGATTGAGGAGATGGATAAAATTCCTATTGGAGATACGTTTGCCGTTGATTGGGAAAAGCTTGTTTTTCCACTTCGCGTCCGTAATATGAAACCCGGGGATCGTTTTATGCCGCTGGGCATGTCCCGAACCCAGAAGGTGAAGGATTTTTTTATTAATAATAAAATACCCGCGGACAAACGAGGCAGTATTCCACTGCTTGTCAGTGGTTCACAAGTCATCTGGATTGCGGGGTTGCGCATGGATGACCGGTACAGGATCACAGAGGCGACGAAGATAATTTTGAAAGTAAAATTGATATACTATTAAAATTTGGGCTTTTTTAGGGATGCCCATCATCATTGATTTGTAAATTACGAATATTAATTCGTGTAAATCAAATCTTTTTGAGTTACACAAATATTTAGTCGGTGGTTGAAATCAGCTTTTCGTTATTGTAATGACCTCGGGAAACAGGGGATAGCGCTACCTTTTTGGATGCACATGACTGCAACACAGGTAATCCTGATACGGGAGAAGTAACCCGGAACATTCCAGACGCTGTTCATGGTTTTACAACGGGGACGAATCATGAGCCTGAGACACAATACGAAAAACAGGATTTACCGCTCGGGCACTATTTAAACCACGTGTGTGGAGGATATCAGACTTGAACGCATTTAACAAAAACCTGGCATTATGGATCGTTGTCGCATTGATGATGATCATGCTTTATAATCTCTTTGCCACCCAGCCCCAGACACAACGAGAACTCGGTTATTCCGAATTTCTTTCAATGGTTGAGGGCAGAAGGATTTCCAACGTCGTTATTCAAGGGGACGAACTGACTGTTACTGATACAGGCGGAGAAACCCATGTCGTATATTCACCTTCCGATCCTGAATTGGTTAGTACTCTCAGACAAAACGGTGTGAACATAGAAGCCAGGCCGGAGCAGGAAACCCCATGGCTGCTTTCCATTCTGGTTTCATGGTTTCCTTTTATTTTACTTATCGGGGTATGGATTTTCTTCATGCGCCAGATGCAGGGAGGTGGCGGGAAAGCCTTGTCATTTGGGAAAAGTGGTGCCCGGATGCTTGCCGAAGATTCTCAGAAAGTCACTTTCGACGATGTGGCCGGGGCGGATGAAGCCAAGGAAGAAGTAACTGAACTTGTTGATTTTTTAAAGAATCCTAAAAAATACACGCGCCTTGGCGGGCGTATACCCAAAGGTGTTTTGATGGTTGGCGCACCTGGTACCGGGAAGACCCTTCTTGCCCGTGCCATTTCAGGTGAAGCCGGCGTACCGTTTTTTTCCATCAGCGGTTCTGATTTCGTGGAAATGTTTGTCGGTGTAGGGGCTTCCCGGGTTCGTGACCTGTTCGTTCAGGGTAAGAAGAATGCGCCCTGTATTATCTTTATTGATGAAATCGATGCGGTTGGACGCCAGAGAGGCGCCGGGTTGGGTGGTGGTCATGACGAACGCGAACAGACCCTTAACCAGCTTCTGGTTGAAATGGACGGGTTTGAATCCAATGAAGGGGTTATCATGATCGCATCCACGAACCGGCCGGATGTTCTTGATCCTGCACTGCTTCGACCCGGCCGTTTTGATCGGCAAGTGGTTGTACCCATGCCGGATATCCAGGGTCGAACGGAAATCCTAAAAGTACATCTGAAGCGCACCCCATCCGAAGGAATCGATGTGATCAACCTGGCAAAGGGGACTCCTGGTTTTTCAGGAGCGGATCTTGAAAACATGGTCAACGAAGCCGCATTGATCGCCGCCCGGAAAAACAAGGAAAAGGTGGAGATGGAAGACTTTGAGGATGCCAAGGATAAGATATTCATGGGGCTTGAGCGCAAGTCAAAGGTCATCCGGGAAGAAGACAAAAAAACAACGGCCTATCATGAAGCAGGTCATGCACTGGTCGCCCGTTTCCTTCCTGAAACCGATTCCATCAATAAGATAACCATCATCCCACGGGGGAGAGCTGCCGGCGTAACATGGTTTTTGCCCGAAGAGCGGGATTTTATATTCAAGGATCAGTTGAAAAGTCAACTCTCCGTCGCCATGGGCGGCAGGGCCGCGGAAGAAATCGTCTTTAACCGGATCAGCACCGGCGCTTCCAATGATATTAAAAAAGCGACCGAGCTTGCTCAAAAAATGGTTCGGTCCTGGGGGATGAGTGACGCCCTTGGTCCCCTGACCTATGGGCAGCAGGATGAGCAGATCTTTCTGGGACGAGAAATCGCGCAGAATCGGGATTACTCGGAAGCCACGGCACAAAAGATCGATTCCGAGATTACCGGTATCGTCAAAGACGCATATTCCCATGCCAAAAGGATTCTGAAGGAAAACAGGGATATTCTGGACCGATTGGCCGAGGTTCTGCTGGACAAGGAAACCGTTATGGGAAAGGAGCTCGACGAACTCATTACCGGTATGCGGCCTGATGTTCAGTTTCCGCTGGTGAGATTGAACGAAAGCGCAACCAATGATATCGCATAATCTCAAATGGCGAAGTCACGAACTGCAACTCGGCAATCGCAGCTGTATTATGGGAATATTGAATGTGACACCAGATTCCTTTTCAGATGGGGGACGGTTTTTCTCTCTCGATGCGGCTTTGGCGCAAGCAGAACGAATGATCGAAGACGGTGCGGACATCCTTGACATTGGGGGAGAATCCAGCAGGCCCTTTTCCGAGCCGGTTAGCGCTGAAGAAGAAATCAGACGGGTGATGCCGGTCATTGAATATCTTGCCGGAAAAATTAGCGTACCGATTTCCATTGATACCACCAAAGCGGACGTTGCAAAACGTGCCATGGAAGCTGGTGCCGCCATCATAAACGATATAAGCGCGCTTCGGTTTGATCCTGATATGGCTTCTGTAGTGGCGGAGACCGGGGCCCTTGTGATCCTGATGCATATGCTGGGATCGCCCGGGACAATGCAGGTCGATCCCCGCTATGACGATGTGATTGAAGATATTTATGGCTTTCTTGAAGAGGTGATGGGAAAAGCCGAAGTCGCGGGCATCGCAAAAGAAAATATGATCGTCGATCCGGGTATTGGTTTTGGCAAGACCATTTTCCATAATCTTGAGATCATAAAGAATATCGAGCGATTTGCGGAACTTGACGTGCCTGTGTTGATTGGTCCGTCCAGAAAAGCGTTTATACGCAAGTTAATCGTTGGAGAGACGCAAGCTGAAAATACAGGTGCGGGCTCTCGCGAATTGGTTGAAACCGGTACGCATGCCGTTGTTTCCGCATCAATATTAAACGGCGCACATATTCTTCGGGTTCATGATGTTGCAGGTGCCCGGACCACCGCAACGATTGTTGATGCCATTAAAAACGTGTGAAAAGGTAAACCATGCTTTTGGTGCTTGACGTCGGCAACACGCATACGGTGGTGGGGCTCTATGATAACAATCGATTGGTTCATGACTGGCGCATTCACACTGAAGCGCGACTTACGGATGACGAACTGAACCTTATGGTTTCCCGCTTTTTCAGACAGGCGGGGATTGATACGTCGCAGGTCGATCAGACAATCGTATCTTGCGTTGTTCCCGCATTATCAGGTGCCATCGCATCGTTTTGCAAAAAATATCTGGGACACGAAACGGACTGGATCAACGTCAATACCGTTGATATGCCGATCCTTATGAATAATCCCGCGGAGGTGGGTGCTGACAGGCTGGTAAATGCTGTTGCGGCATATGAAAAGCACCATTGCAGTTTAATTATTATTGATCTTGGAACCGCCACCACGTTTGATTGTATCTCGGAAAACGGAGAATACCTGGGTGGGGCCATCTCACCGGGGATTGGGATTTCAGCAGAAGCCCTCTTTACAAAGGCCGCCAAACTGCCTCGTGTGGAATTGACAGATGTGCCGGAAAAGGCGATTGGAAAGGAAACCATCGCCTGCATGAAGTCAGGCCTGCTTTATGGTTATACCGATATGATAGACGGAATGGTTCGGCGGATTAAACGGGAAATGGGTACAAACCCGAAAGTGATTGCCACGGGGGGGCTCAGTTCCATATTTCATCGGTTATCTGAAACCATAGAAACCGTCGATCCTGGTTTGACGCTGGAAGGCCTTCGGATTTTAGCGATGAGAATTGCCGCCAAACGGATAAACAGCTGATAACCGGCGAGTCGCTTTATTCCATGTTCATCTCTGCCCTGATTTTCCTTATTTCAGCTTCGATGGCCAATCTTTCAGTCTCCGAAATACCCGGCTTGTTGAGCCGCAATTCAAGAGAAAGCAAAATCATTTCTGCCCGGTACTCATTACAGGTATAGGGTTTGTTTTTTTGATTCATATCTTGCTGATTTTCTTAAGGCTTTCTTTGAAAACCATGAAGAAAAGGTCGTTTTCATTAATGGCGCTTTTCAGAATCCTGTCTATGTGAGGAACGTCTTTCTGGTTGATGGTAATGTTTACACTTTTCAAGAAAGCCGCCATGTTGTCTCTTGTGGCGAACTGTTTTGTGATCAGTCCCACAAAGATGTTCCTGCGTTCGGCCATGTTCATCCGTTCCAGATAAATGAGAATTCCATTGGTTTTTGGATCGCTGCCATCAAACGTCTCATTTACAAGGATCAGATCATAAACATGGTACTTCATTTTACGCAGGGCATCCCGGGTCGATTCTGGCACGGTCACACTGTAATCCATGATATCAAGGACTTCTCTGATTTTTTGAATCGCAGTCGGATCGTTTTCACAGACCATGGCGGTCAGTCCTTCTTCTTCAAGGAAATCAAATGGTTTTTCAGTAGCATCATAATTTGTGTTCCCTGATTCTCCATAAGCGGTTTCCTGTTGTTGACCGAAATTTGCAAGATCATTTTTTTCCTCCTGCTCTGTTCCGTCGACATTGATTTTTCCCTTACAGGTAGGACATCTCAGTGAAAATGATTTGCCGGAGGGAATTTTTTCCTCAGGTATTACAATTTTTTTATCACAACTGCCGCACTTGATTTCCATGTAAAAATCCTTGTATTTCGTTTCAGACCTCTATTGCATGCGGTGAATCGCCTGTAATGGTTCGCGGTTCGTTCCCTGACTCAAGTATCTCAAAAGAATCCATCCAACCCCCTCTGGCGACGTTTTGAGGCGCTTCAAAATGCTCACATATAACGTGTATGTTCCGCTTTTTCATCGCCTCACGCCTTGTCAGCGGGCGTGATCTTTTTTTAGATAGTGCCTGAACGAAAACCGTCTTTTTCGCCAATCTCTGCGTCCGGCTCAAATTTAATCCTCAAAATACGTCCAGTATTCCTGCGGTGAAAATTTTCGCCGTCCTTGACCTTGACGAAAAATCCTGGTTTTTGTTCGGGCACTAGATAGCTTGTAAACAATAACACAAGCGCATACGAATCAGAACCCCTGTTTCAGGACGGGAAGATTATTTTGATCGGTTGTATGTCATATCGATTTCAAGATCTGAAATATCGGAGGTAGACTCTCCCCGTTCACTTTTAATCGAATCAATGCCACGACCGACAATTGATTTTCTTGAGGCATACGCCAGCGCTGTCTCTTCGGTAAGCAACCCTTTTTCAAACAGTTGTATGATGTAATGATCAAAGGTGGTCATGCCAAGAGCGGTTCCGACTTCCATGATTTCGTAAAAGGTTTTTCCGTCAGTCTCTCCGTGCAGTATGGAGTCCTTGACCCTCAAGCTTGTGCGGAGGATCTCGAAAGCTGCTTCACGTCCACCACCTGCTCTGGGGAGAAGCCGTTGGCATACAATCCATCGCAATGTGTCTGCAAGACGGATCCGGATCTGGTTTTCATCTTCTGTGTTGAACATGCCGAGTATCCGGTTTATGGTCTGTCCGGCATCTACCGTGTGTAAGGTTGTCAGAACCAGGTGGCCTGTTTCCGCAGCTGTAAGACCGATTTCAACGGTTTCGCGATCCCTCATTTCACCAACCAGAATGACCTTTGGTGCCTGCCTGAGAGCTGCACGCAGTCCATGGCCAAAGGTGTCGAAATCCTTTCCCAGTTCGCGTTGATTGAAAGTGGCTTTTTTGTGGGAATGAACAAACTCGATCGGATCTTCGAGGGTGATAATGTGGACGGATTTTTCTCTGTTGATTTCTTCGAGCAGTGCGGCCAGAGATGTTGTTTTACCAGTACCGGTTGCACCTGTGACAAATACAATGCCGTTTCTTTCCCGCGATATTTCATGAAAAGCCTTTGGCAGGCGAAGCTCTTTGATAGTCGGTACCCGGGTTTCCAGTTGCCGGAGAACGACTGACAGGTTTCCGGATTGTGAAAAGACGTTCGCCCGGAACCGTGCTTTTCCGGGAAGTGTGTAAGACAGGTCGCAGGAGCCTTCTTTTAAAAGAATTTCAGTTAGCCTCCGGTTATTGGCGATCAGATTGAGCGCAAATACTTCTGTCTGAAAAGGCGTGAGGGTTTTCAGTGGCGGTTTCATTTCCACAGGGACAAGTTCACCGTAGGACTCTACCTGGAGCGGTTTTCCCACTGTGATGTTCAAGTCCGATACGCTCTGGTGAGAATCGAGCATCGATGTCATTATGTGATCGATTTCCGGTTTACGCATAATCAATCCATTCCGATTTTATGGTGTTCATTTAAATGAGATTGGTTTTCCCTGCTCCGTTCGGCGGTTGGTACGCATGAACGATCCGGGTTCAGGTAGCGCACCTATGCTTCTGTAAAATCATCGGGCGGCGTCTTCAGCAGAGGCCTGAACCTGGATTTCTCATTTGATTTCGCATACGCATCGTCCGCACTTATCCACCCTTTATTATATAAGTCCATTATGGCATCATCGAGTACCTGCATGCCATATTTTTTGCCGGTTTGCATGGAAGATGTCAGTTGATGGGTTTTGCCTTCCCGGATCAGATTGCGCACAGCGGGTGTGGCGATCAGAACTTCAAGCGCGGGGCAACGTCCTTTCCGGTCTATCCGTTTGAAAAGGACTTGTGCCAATATACCGCGAATGCCATCCGACAAGGTCGATCGAATCTGGGCTTGCTGATCAGCTGGAAAAACCTCGATTATCCGGTCAACAGTTTTCATGGCACTTGCGGTGTGCAGTGTTGCAAAGACCAGGTGACCGGTGGAAGCTGCTTCAATTGCCAGAGAAATGGTTTCCAGGTCGCGCATTTCCCCCACCAGTATAATATCCGGATCCTCGCGCAGCGCACCTCTCAGGGATGCGGCAAATGATTTGGTATGCACGCCAACTTCACGCTGATTGACAATGCACCCCTTGCTTTCGTGAACAAACTCGATAGGATCCTCGACTGTGATGATATGGTCTTTCCGAATGCGGTTGGCTTCATCGATAATTGCGGCAAGCGTCGTGGATTTGCCGCTCCCTGTAGGCCCGGTGACGATGACAAGACCTCGTGGAAGTGCGGCAAGTCGTGCCACGACGGGCGGCAGGCCTAATTGTTCCACGGACATGATATTGCTGGGTATCTGGCGAAAAACGGATGCCACGCCGTTTCTCTGCATAAACAGATTGGCGCGATACCGGGCAAGCCCCGGGATTTCATAGCCGAAATCCACATCGCCGGTTTCTTCGAAAAGCTTGATCTTATCTTCGGGCGTGATCTCGTATATCATGGCGCGGAGATCATCATTGGTCAGGGTTTTGTATTTTACGCGCTCGACTTCACCGCGAATACGCAGTGCGGGTTGCTGTCCGGCTGCCAGATGAAGATCCGAGGCGCCCTGATCGTTCATCAGTTTAAAAAATGCATCGATTTTTGCCATGAATCACTCCGGAAAGATGTGAGGGAGGTTGTTATGGAGAATCGCTAAAATTCATCTCGGGTATGGGGTCAACTCATCTTTGTTTTCAATTGTATATGATTCATTAGGCTACCATTTCGGTGATGAGTTGGTAAGTGTGTTGGCGTCAGAATTACGCGTGATTGATCAAATCCGGTTCACTTAAGATCTTGGTTTTGGCCTGTTTCGTTTGCAATGAAGGCATGCCCGGCAAACTGTTTTCCGGAAAGATATTCGCATGACTGTTTTTGACATGAAGCAAGGGTTTTACCCTGGCCCCGAGTGATAGTTAGATTTGCCTGGCAAGCTGAAACAATGTTTGTACAAGAAAATTCTGCAAAAAGATGATAATGAGCAAAACAATCAATGGGGCGAAGTCGATACCCCCGAAATTTGTGGGAATGAGCCTTCGTATCCGGTAAAGTACCGGCTCGGTGATCTGATGGATCAGGCGTACGATCGGATTGTAAGGATCCGGATTGACCCAGGACAATATTGCGTGCGCAATAATGATATACATGTAGAGGGTTAAGCCGATTCGTAAAACCGTGGCAATTCCTTCGAGAAAATTTGAAAGTAAAATACTCAATACGGACCTCTATAATTAAGATTTAAACAAATTGCTTTTGTCAGAGGCACATCATATCTCAATCTGGCAACCAGCGTTAGTTGTACGATAAACCCGGTTACATGCCATCGAAACATGGCTTTCGTATGTTAGTCCCGATCTCAGAGGGCGCTTGGGTTGTTTCTCGATTGCTGATATTTTGAACCGATCTTTTCTCTTTTGTTTATTGCAAGTATTTTCATTTCGGAGGCGAGCAAATAATCCGGGCCCCTTTAATTTCTGCGAGCCCAGGCAGAAATTTTTGCCCCAGTATCTGCATTATACGCAATTCCTCAGAATTTCAAGTACATTTAAATGCCCTGCATTCTGCGGAATTGCCCAAGTCTTGATCTTGAACTTTTTACAAATACATCAATCTTGATACACTCGTAAACAGTCACAAATCGGTAAAGATGGCTAAGTTAAAAGTTTCATATACAAGGCGTAGTGTTTTTTCATTTGCGATGGCATACATGTAGTATTCCGAGTGAATGAAAAATCGCTACAACGAAGTAGATG
>SLIE01000143.1 GCA_007135795.1 Desulfobacterales bacterium | reverse complement strand
CGACCATTCCACTTCGGTTCGCAGACAGCCATGATGTCGTGAGAATTATCGAATCGGTCTTTGATTCAAAGGAACTTGACAGACCTGGCAGGGGGGGTGGCATCAGGGCAATCCCTGAAGGTCGCACCAATTCCATCGTTCTTGGCGCAAGTGAATCAGATACCAGAAAAATCAGGCAACTGATAGAAATGATCGATCGGGAGATTCCGCGCGGCAAGGAAAATATCAATGTTTACTACCTTGAAAATGCGAAAGCCGAAGACCTGGTCGGAGTTCTTCAGCAATTGCCGGCACAGTCAAATCCTTCTGAAGGGGAATCCGGTCGCAGAACAGCTCCGCTGGTGTCTGGAAAGGTGAGTGTTACCGCTCACAGTTCGACCAACAGTCTTATTATACGTGCGGACAAGGATGATTATGACATATTGAGAAGTGTGATCGAGCAATTGGATATATCGCGTCCCATGGTTTATATTGAAGTATTGATCATGGAAGTTAGTAAGGACAGATCCTTTCGCCTGGGGACGGAATGGGCCGTCGGTGCGGAAGGGAGCGCCAGGGGAAAAGACGGCGTTATCGCCTCCGGTTTTTCCGGTGGGGCAATGGGGGGGGACCGCGGATTTAATTTTGCCATGCCGTCGATGGGAACGAATGCCGCCCTACTGCCTCCTGGTTTTTCACTGGGCGTTTTCGGTGAAGCCATAGAAGTCAGCGGTATCCGATTTCCCAGCATAAGCGCGCTTATACAGGCATATCACAAAGACCGGGACATTCACATTCTGTCCACGCCGCAGATTCTGACAACCGACAATGAAACCGCTAGAATTACGGTCGGTCGCAACATCCCGTATCTTACCCGGGCGGCCACCGGTGAGACCAACTTCAGCAATTATGAATACAAGGACGTCGGCATCGCACTGGAGATCACCCCGCAGATCAACAAGGAGCGTAAAATCCGGTTGGAAATTAACAAGGAGATCACGAAACTCGAAAGTACCACGGATCAGTTCCAGCCAACCACGTTGCAGCGTTCGATCCAGACCACAATCGAGGTAAATGATAAAAGTACCGTTGTACTTGGTGGACTCATTGATCAAAGCCTGTCATCCACCGAATACAAAGTCCCTTGCCTGGGAAGTATTCCCGGACTCGGATGGCTTTTTAAATCCCGGGCGGACGGCAATGAAGAGACCAATCTCTTTATTTTTCTAACGCCCCAGGTCATTGAGAACGACAAGGAAGCAACTGCACTACATGACCGTAAGATAGATCTCTTTGAAAAGGAAACTGCTGGAAGTATAAAACTCTACGGTGGCCCTAAAAAAAATGGTGAAGTAATAGAATTATCGGATGACGATGAAAATGATCAATAGACGATTGTCGGATATCCTTGAAAATGAATATGGCGTGGACAAGGATGCGCTTAAGGATGCACAGCGGCTAAAGGTTGAGCAGAACGTGTCACTTTCCGATATCCTTTTTAAGAAAAAACTTATATCGGAATCTCACCTCCTGAAGGTATATGCGGATATCTATGATATCCCCGTCTTGAAAAAACTTCCCATTGACGGTGTCGATATCGAGTTTGCCCGCAAAGTTCCTATTGGGTTTTTGAAAAAGTATGCAATGGTACCGGTTCGTACCGGAAAATCGATTCCCGGCCTTGAAGCGTTTGTTCCTGCCGATGGAAACGGGGAAAGAACCGTTATTGCCGTCAATGATCCATCGGCATTTCAGCCGGTGGATGATCTGGTGAAAATCCTTGGAATCAATGATTTTGAACTCGTGCTGGCATCCAGGGATTCCATTTACTCACTGATCAACCTCGCCTTTGACAGTAGTCGGGATACTGCCCAGCAGCTCGTGGCGGATATGGAGGAAAATGGCGGGGATATCATCAGTGAAATAGAGGAGACCGCCGATCTGCTCGACGATACGAGCGATGCACCGATCATCAAGCTCGTTAATCATGTGATATCGCAATCCGTGAAGATTGCAGCCAGCGATATTCACATCGAACCGGAACAATACAGCTTCAAGATTCGCTACCGGGTCGACGGAATCCTCTATGACATGCTCACACCGCCCAAGTGGATGCAGGCGCCCCTGGTTTCCCGTATAAAGGTCATGGCGAAGATGAATATTGCTGAAAAACGTCTCCCCCAAGATGGGCGCTTCGAGGTGAAAATCGGAGAACAGAGTGTTGATGTCAGGGTTTCCACAATACCGGTCACGCACGGTGAGCGGGTGGTGCTTCGGTTGTTGAACAAATCAGGGTCCCTGTTCAAGCTCTCCGAACTCGGGTTGGCATCTGAAAAACTTCGGACCATCGATGAGCTTATTCATACCCCGCATGGGATCATACTGGTGACGGGCCCCACGGGGAGCGGAAAAACAACAACCCTGTATTCTATTTTGTCGTCAATTAATTCAGCCGATATTAATATTATTACTATTGAAGACCCTGTTGAATACCAGTTAAAAGGCGTCAGCCAGATACAGGTAAATCCGAAAATAGAGCTGACCTTTGCAAAAGGGCTTCGGTCCATTGTCAGGCAAGACCCGGATGTCATTCTCATCGGAGAGATGCGCGACCTTGAAACTGCGGAGATCGGTGTACAATCCGCACTTACCGGCCATCTCGTTTTTTCGACCCTTCACACCAACGATTCCGCAAGCGCCATTACGAGACTTGTAGATTTGGGCATTGAGCCATTTCTGATCTCATCATCGGTTCTGGCAGTGATGGCGCAAAGACTCATTCGGGTTTTGTGTGATGCATGCAAGGAACCGTATACACCGGAACCCGAATCGCTTAAACGGCTCGGGCTTGAACCGGGGGATGTGGAAAATGTCGTATTCTATCGCGCAAAAAGTTGTGAAAAATGCTTTTTGAGTGGATACCGCGGAAGAATGGGGATCTATGAGATACTCGTGCTCAATGAAAAAATACAGACCATGATTTTAAAGACCTACGATTCTCATCAGCTTAAACGAGAAGCCGTGGCATCCGGAATGACCACCCTTTACCAGGATGGAATCAGTAAAGTCCTTGAGGGCGTAACCACGATAGAAGAAGTACTTCGCGTGACACAGACTTGAAAAAAGCAAGGGAGTGGGTCGATAATGATAAAAAGGGTTAAACCTGCAGGCATCTTTCGAAAAGCGGTTATTGCAACCGTCTTTTTATCGGTATGCGCCCTTGTAACCGGAGGGGTTGCTGCGGAAGGCAATGTGCTCAACGCGGATCAAATGTTCGACTTTGCCGAAAATGCTTATGAACGCGGATCATATGATAGCGCTATTACCGAATTTGAGCGTTTCGTCTTTCATTATCCAACTGACAGGCGGGCCCCGGAAGCCATGTTTTATACCGGCATGTCGTATTTCAATCAGGGGCGTTACAACCAAGCTGTCGAAACCTTTGAATCTCTCGTAAGACGCTATGATGATAATGATTATGCGATCGAAGCATTATTCATGGCGGCTGAAAGTGACCGACGCCAAAACAACCATTCGGGTGCTCTTTTCAGGCTGAGCATGCTTACCCGTGAAGGTGTTGACCCGGATATAAAAGACCGGGCTTTATACGGTATTGGATGGTTGCTGCTGGAACAACGGGATCATGCATCGGCACGCAGGGCATTGACCGAGATCAGTGAGGACAGGCGAGATGTTTACCAATTGGATTACTTGTTAAACCGGTTGGACGATATCGAGACGCTTCCTACAAAAAGCCCGACTGCCGCAGGTATTTTTGCAATTATACCCGGTGGCGGTTATCTGTATACGGAAAGATACCGGGATGCCTGGGTATCTTTTCTTTTCACCACGGCATTTGCCGGGGCGGCGTACGAGAGTTTTGACAATCACTTGTATTTCATGGGATCCATATTGTCATTTGTGGCGGCCGGTTTTTATTCCGGCAGTATCTACGGTTCAGTCGGGGCGGCGCACAAATACAACAGGGATACGTACGATGAGTTTGTTACCGATCTTCGCCAAGGTATGCCTGAACCGCCAAACCGTCCTTTTTTGGGACTGCAGTTCCAGCCGAAAGGTTTGGCACTGACCTTGAACTTTCGGTTTTAGCTGTTTATAGATATAAAATTGCTGGCATGATGATGTCACGTTTAAACCTCCGCACTTCCGAAGGCTTCCTCCCTGTAAACAAGGACGGGTTTCATCCGCCCTTGTGCAACTGCCGCACCTCTTATAGATCAGATTACATCTTGCCGAATCACGGGACTTTTACCCTACTTTAAGCTTGTTCAGCCCCGTCTCCGATCAACCGACCAGCATGTTCATTTCGAATATGGGAAGGCAGATTGCCAGCACGATAAATCCCACGATGACGGCCATAAAAAGGATGATCAACGGTTCAAGCATAGAGGTCATTGAAGAAATAGTTGACTCGACCTCGTTTTCATAGATATCTGCAATTTTTCCCAGCATTGGTTCCAGTTGGCCGCTGTTTTCGCCAACCTTTATCATCTGAACCGAAATATGAGGAAAAAGATTCGATTCCTCGAGCGGCTTTGAAAGGTTTCCGCCTTTTTCCACCGACATTGCCGCATTATCAATGGCATCCGCGATCAAACGGTTGCCGACGATGTTTTTGACAATATCGAGAGCCGCCATAAGTGACACACCGTTTTCCAGAAGAGAGCCTAAAGTTCTTGCAAACCTTCCTGTTGCAAGCTTTTGTATCAATCCACCCACCAGGGGAAGTGATAAAATGACCCTGTCATACCAATAACGCCCTTTTTCCGTCTTTATAAATTCTTTTAGTCCTATGATTCCGACAAACGCGGCGATGAAAAAGATCCACCAGTAAGCCTTCAGATAATCGCTAACCCCGATGAGGATAATGGTTGGAAGCGGCAATACCTGGTCCATGTCATCAAACATGGAGGTAATTGTTGGAACGATATAGGTCAGGAGAAAAACAAGGATCAATGTGCCCACGAAAAACATCAAAATAGGGTAGGCCATTGCTGATTTGATTTTATGACTGAGGGCCTGTTGCCGTTCACTGATATCCGCCAGTCGGTTCAATACAATTTCAAGGGTTCCGGAAGATTCGCCGGACTTGACCATGTTAATGTAAATATCCGAAAATATATCCGGGTACTGGGAAAGGGCGCCGGCAAAACTGCTGCCCCCTTCGATGGCATCCTTTATTTGTGAAAGAACCTGCTTCAGCCTGTTTGAATAGGCTTGCGGTATAAGTGTTTGCAGCGCTGACACCAACGGGAATCCTGCACCTACAAGGGTTGCCAGTTGCCTGGTGATCAGGGCCAGTTCAGCAGAGCTCACTTTTGAGGAAAAAGAATGAAAAAGCCCCGTAAGCCGGGATTTTTTTTTGGCAGCGGAGTCGTACACCTCTTTAATGGATACTGGAAACACTTGCGCTGCGCGCAGTCTCTGGCGCGCGCTGGCGACGTTTTCAGCCTCGATTACATTGGTTACGTTTTTCCCCTTGACGGTAAATGCTTTGTATTCGTATATGGGCATGGTGTGGTTGAATAATTCAATAGGCGTTGACAGGATAAAAGAAAAACCTGTATGAAAACACCAGACGATTATCACACGGGCTTTGTTAGATGAGATATGTTTATAGTGTATTTTCTATAATAAAGATCAATATAAGTCCATAAAAAAATAACACCCCATTGAGAATCTTAGAATTGAATTTTATTAACAAATTATGAATGTTATACTAATAATTATCGTTTTTTTCAAATCGTCTGGCATTTTAAAGGGCAACCGGAAATTCGTACTGAAACGAGATGCATATGTTTAAGACATAGATACAGCAAGATCCACAACAGAGAATACAGAGATCCACAAAGTTAATTACACCTGGACGTTTACGACATTATCAAACATGTATAATTTTTCCAAAAAGAGGATTGATCATGCAGAAAGTTGCATTTATTGGATACCGGGGTATGGTAGGATCCGTTTTAACATCGAGAATGAAGGAAGAAAACGATTTTGCCGGGCTTGAGCTGTTTTTTGCCTCTACTTCACAGGCGGGTGAAAAAAGTCCGGACATCGGCATGGACGTACCACCTGTGGCAGACGCTCATGATCTGAGATTTCTTTCCGGCATGGACATTATTTTAACTTGCCAGGGGAGTGATTATACCAATAAGGTTTATCCGCAACTCAGGGAATCCGGTTGGAAAGGCTACTGGCTTGACGCTGCTTCTGCATTGCGAATGAAAGATGACAGCATCATTGTTCTGGACCCCGTTAACCGTAATGTTATCGATCAGGCCATTTCAAAAGGAGTCAAAGATTTTATTGGTGGAAATTGCACGGTGAGCCTGATGTTGATGGCAATTGGGACGCTTTTTCAGAATAACCATGTTGAGTGGATGACTTCCATGACGTACCAGGCGGCTTCGGGGGCAGGGGCTAAAAACATGCAGGAACTTGTTTCCCAGATGTGCATGATCGGCAAAAAAGCCGAAGCGATGCTTTGTGATCCCGCAAACTCGATACTTGAGCTGGACCGCAATGTGCTCAGTACAATGAATTCAAATGAATTCGAAACCAGGTATTTCGGGGCGCCACTTGCCGGAAGCCTTCTGCCCTGGATCGACGCTGCAATGGAGAATGGTCAGACCAAAGAGGAGTGGAAAGGGTTTTCCGAAACCAACAAGATCCTGCAAAACAAAACGCCTGTTCCCATTGACGGCATCTGTGCACGTATTGGTGCCATGCGGTGTCACAGCCAGGCCATGACCATAAAGCTCACAAAGGATATCCCCATCGATGATATTACACAGATGATAAGCAGTGCAAACGAGTGGGTCAGGGTAGTTCCAAATACAAAGGAAGATTCGCTGAAGGCGCTTACGCCGGCGGCTGTGACGGGTAGCTTGACGATCCCGGTGGGCAGGATGCGCAAGCTCAACATAGGCGAGCAGTACCTGACTGTTTTTACGGTGGGAGATCAGCTTTTATGGGGAGCGGCAGAGCCGGTCCGAAGAATGCTTAAAATACTGACTGGAAAACTGTGACGATCTAGTAAGGGCAGGTCGTCATTTTACATAGCCAGAGAGATCATAAACCATCATAAGAAAACCAAAAGTTGCCTGGGAACAGCGGACTTCGCCCGGTTTAAAAGGCGTGCCAGGCAAGAGCCTGGCACTCCCAGGGAGGAGGCTGTACGGGCTTGGAATTGTTGTGGTTGTTGGGTTTTAAGGGAGATGCTCGGGACGGTATTCAAAGAGCCGGCTTAACGCCTGTTTCCTGGGTCACACTTGGGAGCGCCAGGCTCCCGCCTGGCATAAGATCCGGGCGATAGCCCGGTGTGGGTTTGTTTTTTGAAACAATTCATGCTGGTTATGTGGCGGGCGTAATGTGGGGGTGTCGGACTGAGAGGGAGTTGCTACGAGCCATCTCAAAAAAGCATACACAGATGGGAATCGTCTGTGGGCTGAACGAATGCGACAATGAAGTAGATGGAACTTTTTACGACGCCATCAACCATTGGATTATCTGACTTAAAAAATCCCCGTTGAAAATAATGCAAGATTGCCCATTACATGAATCGTAATCGGTACTATGATGTTTTTTTCATGCTCGTACGCCGCTGCAAAAACCAGCCCGCCGATCAGATGGGTAAGGGCGATGCCGCCGACTGAATGTGCAAGAACAAAAAGTACGGTACTGCCGGTAATAGCTGCAAAAATACCATATTTTCGTAAAAAACCGTATACTACCCCCCGGAAAAACAACTCTTCGGCAAACGGGCCAATAAAGCCTGCGACTAAAAAGAAAAGAACCAGTTGAACATTATCCGCCGGCAGCCTGATCGTGATCATATCAAACGGGTTAATCCCTGCAACGAACATGAGTGCGCCGGCGCTTAAGGCAAAAAGTCCGAAAACTGCGGACCATCCCAGGCCTCTTGCAATACCTTTTATCCAAGTGCTGCGGTTCAATCCGGGAATATGGGCTTTCCCGGCAAAATGAGAGATCATATAGAGGATGAAGAATGCCTGTAGTACCCGCACGCTCCCGGTGATTATCAATAAATTCGCAATGGGGATGCCCATAGCGAACAATTCAAGTGCCAGTATCCCGATCAGGGTTATCGCAAGCGGAAACCCGTCATATCTTATTGTTGTTGTGTCCATCCGAGTTGTCTCAAAGACCGGTATGCATACCACTGAACATACCAGTGATCACTTGTGGCGATGCGGTTTTTAATTTCATCGATAGCCTGTGTTCTCCCGGATCTGCCTATGGCAAGGTACGCCATACAGACCACGTTCGGGTGAGGATCATCGAGCATCCGCTTCATGCTGTTGTACGCACCTGGATTCCTGCTGTTTCCCAGGGCGGAGGCAAACCAGTACCGAACCGGAATATATTGACTTGAAGAGATTCGCTCATCAATATCAAATTGCAGGGGATCCATGGAAGCATGTAGGACGGCTTTTAAGGCATTACGTTGTTCTCGCCAGTCATTTGAACTTAGCCCCGCCTGGATTTCCACCGGGGAGCCCATTGCGTTATCTGATGTAAAATACAACGGGAAGACGGTTCCGACCCCTATACCGAGGCATAACAGGGACGCGATGGCATGCCGAGTGAAATCCTTACGGATCATGAACAGCAAAATTGCGAAAAACCCATGAACCAATATGAACAGGGAAAGGGGCAGGGCGGTAAAAAGGCTGAAAAACGTCATTGTTCGAAAATGTGATTGGGAATCCGATCTTTCCGAGAATTGCTGAAGAATTCTGCCGGGGGCTGCAAGGAAGGACGTCCGGGAGGATTCAAGGACTGTTTTTCCGGTAGTCGAAAAATGCAGATTGTTCCCTTCCTGTGATATGTATAGATCACAATGGCCATGATCATTTATGGGGAGATAGTCCCGGGCAATTAAAAGAGGCGTGATTTCAGATTTGAGGTTTTGATCTTCAATCCCGTCAAGGCAGGCGGACGCCATCAGTTTCTGGGCTGGCGTTTTTAAAATCTTTGCCGGATAAAGGGTGTATTGATAATAAAAATGATTGATCGCTTTTCCGGCTGGATTGGTTAGCAGAATGTGGTCCCGGATATCGATGAAAACGTCATTGTCTGTCTTGGGAAACCAGGCAAATGCGATCAGGATAATTACAATTACCTGAAGTGCCGCGCCGAGACGATTATGCGACCCGGTCTCCTCAGGCATCCGGCTGTAAACGAAGAAAAAGACAAACGGCGGTATAATGACAAGCGCGGCGGTGATTGCAAGTGAAAACCCGCCAATGTTTACGGCGATTGTCAACAAGAGCCAAATGCAGATCGTAATAATAAGAAACCACCGGCTCGCTTTAAAAACTCGCCTGTATATCCACGCGAGTCCCATGGCCGCAAGGCACAGACCGGCCCCGATGGTAAACGTAAAAAAGAGAGCGCCGTAAAATGCCGCGGGCAGTCCGGTTAATTCGGGCATGACAAGTGCATTGGGAATGGTCAGGTAACCGGCGTTGATGAATGCTTCAAGGTTGGCATGGACTATAAAATTCGATCGCAACATCAACAGAAAAAATACTGCCTGGGAGATCAGTAAACCGGCACTCAACGCCTTTGCTGAAAAAGGGATGCGAATCATTTTACGGGCCGTGCCAGTTCATAAATAGCGTCCATGGCCAGCAGATACCCGATACTTCCCAACCCGGAGATTTGTCCGGTAACCACATCCACCGTCATTGAGTGGTGACGGAACGATTCCCGTTTGTAAATATTGGAGAGATGAACTTCCACCACGGGAAAATCCAGAAGGACGATGG
>SLIE01000124.1 GCA_007135795.1 Desulfobacterales bacterium | reverse complement strand
GGATGCGGCATTTCAAGAAGAAGGACAGATTTCATGGCCTATTTCAGCATCGAAAATTTGAGCATCCGGTTTGGCGGCGTAAAAGCGGTCAACAACGTCAGCTTCAGCGTTGAAAAGAATGAGATATTTTCCATTATCGGCCCTAACGGATCGGGAAAAACGACCATCTTTAACCTGATCAGCGGAATATACCGGCCCGATCAGGGAACCATCACTTTGGAAGGCGAAAACATGGTGGGCAAAACGCCCGACCGTATCGCCAAAAAAGGGATCGCCCGGACCTTCCAGAATATTGAGCTTTTCGCAAATGCCACGGTCATGGACAATCTCATGCTCGGCAGACATATCCACATGAAAACGGGAATTTTCGGTGGTGCATTCATGTTTGGCAAGCGATCCCGGGCAGCCCGCGAAGAAGTGGTCCACCGGGAAAAAGTGGAGCAAATCATTGATTTTCTCGAACTGCAGTCCGTTCGGGACCAGTTTGTGGGAAGTCTCGCTTATGGAAAACGGAAACTGGTCGAAGTGGGCCGGGCACTTGCCCTCGAACCAAAGGTGATGCTCCTGGACGAGCCCTCAGCCGGCATGAACACCGAGGAAAAAGACGAACTCACCCTCTGGATCAAGGATATTCGCGAAGACTATAATATCACAATTCTTTTGATCGAACACGACATGAACATGATCATGGGAATTTCCGACCGCGTATTTGCCATGAACCAGGGACAGAAAATAATCCTGGGGCCACCACAGGAAGTCCAACGACATCCCGAAGTCATAAAAGCCTATCTCGGAGAGGAGGAAATCAGCTGATGCTCAAGGTGAACAACATTGAAACATGGTACGACCTGATCCGGGCATTGCACGGGATTTCTTTCGAGATAAACCAAGGCGATATCGTTGCACTGCTCGGCTCCAATGGCGCCGGAAAAACGACGATCTTAAAAACAATTATGCGTCTTTTTTATGATCTGAAGGTGGAGCAGCCTGAAAAAGGGACCATCGAATTCATGGGCCAGCGGATCGACCGGAAATCAACCGATGCGATCGTCAGAATGGGGGTCGGGTATGTACCCGAAGGACGGGAAGTATTCCCGGAATTCACAGTCCTTGAAAACATCACCATTGGTGCGTATACGCGAAACGACAAGGCCGGCATAAAAAGAGACATTGAAAATGTCTTCAACCATTTTCCCATTCTCAAGGACCGTACAAACCAGCAGGCGGGTCTGATGAGCGGCGGGGAGCAACAGATGCTGGCCATTGGACGAGCGCTTATGAGCCGGCCGAAATTGCTGATGCTGGATGAGCCGTCTCTCGGGCTTTCGCCCCTCCTGACCCATGAAATATTTAGTATCATAAAAAACATTAACGAGCAGGACGGGGTTACCATCCTCCTGGTCGAACAGAATGTCAATATGGCACTCAAGTATTCCAATTATGCCTACCTGTTGGAAAACGGCAGAATCGTCAGGGCTGATAAACCGGAAGTCCTCCGCGAAGATGCGGATATCAAGGAATTTTACCTGGGTATTGCCACCGAACAGTCGGTGAAAGGGTATAAGCGCTACAGAAGGAAAGTCCGGTTCCGCTAACCCGATCGTTCGGCTACCCAATACGTACGTAATAAAGCTTCTCGGAAGAAATCACATAAGCGGACCTTGGCGTCGTTCCAAGTGAAGGGAAAGAAATGGAAATTAACACATTACCCAAAGCATTGCTCAATATGGCTGAAAAGCAACCGAACCGGGTTGCCCTGCGTAAAAAGAAGTTCGGTATCTGGCATGATATTACCTGGTCCGACTACCTCGAAAACGTGAAATATGTCGCCCTGGGCCTCCATGCCCTGGGTGTCAGATATGGTGAACATGTCGCCATCATTGGCGAAAACAGACCGGAATGGCTGTATTCCGCCATGGGTGCCGTCTGCGCCGGTGGTGCCTGGGTCGGCGTTTACACCACCAACCCACCCCCGGAATGTGAATACGTGGTCGATCATTCCGATGCGGTCGTCTATATCTGCGAAGACGAGGAACAATTCGACAAAGCGCTCGTTTTTCGGGAAAATACCCCTAAACTTCGAAAGCTCATCGTCTGGGACATGGAAGGGCTGAAGCATTTCAAGGACCCCATGCTCATGAGCTTCCAGGAACTGCTCGAACTGGGCAGGGAGACGGATCTGAAAAACCCGAACCTGTTCAGGGAGCTGACAGAACTGGCGCAACCGGAGGATCCGGCCGGCATCATCTACACGTCGGGAACGACGGGACCGCCGAAAGGCGCCCTGCTCGCCCATGAAGGATACCTCTGGGTCGGCCATGCAGCCCGCGCGATCATGGATACCAACGTAAACGACGAGACGATTTCCTTTCTCCCCCTCAACCACGTGTATGAACAAATTTTTGATATCATGTTTCATCTCACCGTGGGTCACATTGTCAATTTCACGGAAAGTACCGACACCGTCATGGCCGACATGCGGGAAGTTTCTCCCACGGTCTTCCATGCGGTACCGCGTATCTGGGAAAAATATTATTCCGCGATCGTCCTCAAGATGGCTGAGGCCAGCTGGATGAAACGAACCCTTTACAACATTGCCATCGGCATCGGCAGCAAGTACAACAACACGGTCTTGTCCCGGGAAAAAGTGTCACCCCTTTTGAAATTTCAATATCAACTGGCCTATTTTGTCATCTTCAGAAAACTCAAAAAACGACTCGGCTTTGACAGGATTCGCTTCGGCGGTTCCGGCGCCGCGCCCATTTCCCAGGACGTGTTGAAATTTTTCCTGAGCATCGGTATTCCCATTCGGGAAGGGTACGGCATGACGGAAACCACCGGTGTCACCCACATTTCCAACGAGTTTGACTTCAAAGTGGGTACCGTGGGAAAACCCCTGCCGGGCACCCAGGTGCGAATCGATGAAGACGGTGAGATCATCGTCAAACACAAGGGTATATTCAAGGGATACCACAAAGACGAAGAACAGACGGCGGAAGTCCTTCAGGACGGATGGCTTAAAACCGGTGACGTGGGCATCATCGACGAAGAAGGATTCCTCAAACTGACGGACCGGAAAAAAGATCTGATCATCACCGCGGGTGGAAAGAATATCGCGCCCCAATACCTGGAGAATCTTTTGAAGTTCTCCCCCTATATCAACGATTCAGTGGTTATCGGGGATGGCAGGAAGTACCTGACGGCCATTATCGTCCTCGACGAGGAGAACGTCACCAAGTTTGCCCAGGACAACAAGGTCCAGTTCACCACTTTTGCCACCATGACCCGGGCACCGGAGATCGTCGAGCTCATCCAGGGAGAGATCGACAAGGTGAACAAACAGGTGGCACGCGTGGAGAACATCCGGAAATTCAAAATACTGGACAAGAAATTATACACTGAAGACGGTGAGGTGACGCCGACCATGAAGGTCAAGCGAAAAGCGATCAATGCCCAATTCGGCGACCTGATCGAATCGATGTACAAAAACTGATGAACTCGTAAACATCAAAAATCGTTGAAGATGGCGACGTGATACCGGCATCATGAAGTGGTATTCAATGTTCGATGCTTTCCGGTCCCGGCTTCGCCGCTTAACTCAACCGCAAGGCTATGATATATTAAAATACGGGTTTGCAGGGGCACCCCTGCAAACCCGTATTCAGCGTATAAACAATAGGGGAGGCAACCTATCGCCAGAAATCCCATTTAAGATGATAGGTTATGGGTTTTTTCTCTTCTATCCGCAATGCATTTCGGAATATATCCAATCCCAGCCAACTGAAATTCCATCGGTTACTTTTAATATAAACGGTTTTCAAGTTTCCATCACCATCCGGCTGTACGTATTTCGCAGCCAAACCCTGGAGGTTTTTTGGATTCAATTTAAGCATATCCCGGGGATGGATACTCAACCGGAAAAACACTTTATCATTGGCGTAAACACCACCACTGGTATAGATGAAATATTCTCTGTGCTGTCCGGATCTGCCGGTGCGCTCCTCTTCTCTTTGAATATCGACAGAAGTCCTGCTTTCTGCCTTGACATCATAAATCTGAACGGCATGCCAGTCGGCCATATAATAATTAAACGGCAGCGTCATCGCAAACAGAAGCGCTACCACACCAATATTGACGCCCCAACGGACCATTCGCTTCCGCTTTGTCTCATCTTGGTTTTTAAACGGGTTGAGCATAACCCTCGCGGTTTTGAAATTACCCGCGTATTCATCGCCGACAAAGGTTTGTTTGACATAATTATCAAAGGCATTGATCACACTGCCATATGGATGGCCGGCCAGCCAGCTCCGGATTTTACGCATGGGCATGACGCATATTATTCTGAAAAACTTGAGTATTTTAAACAAAACCCCTTTTTCCGCGCGGAGTACCCATTTTTTATCATTGACCTTCGCTTTTGCCTCTCTTGCATTGTACCAGGCACTCTCCGCTTCTTTTCTTTTCAGACTCTTTTTACTTAATTGCTGCTTTGTCCGTAAAACCTCTTGTTTGCATTCCATTTCTTCGGATTTAATTTTATCCGGATCTCTATTATTTTCCGCATCCATCATGATTTTCCTTTTTTTATGACAAAATCGCGTTGTCTTTGTCCGACAACGGGTTAATGCTTCAGTGTATCGCTTGTTACTTAAATTTCAATCCATTCGCCGCCGGATAATCCCGTCCGCACTTCCTCCTATCAAAAAATATCTCATGAAAAATAATGACTGTAAGCTGTGTCACGACTGTTTTTCAGAAGTTTACCAAATATGATTGGGTTTGCAAAGGTTTCCTCTCGTATTATCATGCGATACACAAGATGGGTCCATCATGAGATCATCCTTATCTTCGGTTCTTTGGCGTGCCTGACTTTGAAGAATCAGAGCGCCGTAATTTTGATCGGGTCGACGTTTTGGTCGTTTTATCATCCGTTCTCCCGGAGGCTCGGGATTTCGATTTCGGGTTTTTACCGGTAGCTTTTGTTTTCGTATCCCTCGGTGGTGAAGGTTTTCTTGAAGCATTTCTTTTACCGACTATCGCCTTAATGTCATTGTCCGCCTTTTTTTGACTGGTTGCGCTGTCGGGGCGAAAGAGAACATAGTCCGGGACATCGCTATCCTCGGTGTAGCCGTCAATCTTTTCCACCGGGATTTTCTGATTCAGCAGTTTTTCAATCTCCCGAAGAAATCGCTTTTCTTCGGGAGTGACCAGGGAGACGGCAATACCGCTGATTCCTGCACGGCCGGTGCGACCGATACGGTGGACATAATCCTCAGGGATAGCGGGCATATCGTAATTAACCACATAGGGTAGATTGCTGATGTCCAGGCCCCGGGCCGCCACATCCGTTGCCACAAGAATGCGGATTTCACCGTTTTTAAACGCTTCAAGGGAGCGTGTCCGAAAAGACTGGCTTTTGTCGCCATGCATCGCAGCGACATCGATTCCTTGCGCGGCAAGTTTCTCCGTGAGTTTGTTCGCGCCGTGCCGGGTACGGGTAAAAACCAGTACCTGACGCCAATCCCCCCCGGTAATCAGATGAATGAGAAGGGGTCGTTTATTGGATGGGTTCACCAGGTGAACCTTCTGGATTACCGATTCCGCTGCAGTGTTGTCGGGGGTTACCTCGATATATGCCGGATCCTGAAGCATCCTTCCGGCAAGATCCCGGATCTGCCGGGTGTAGGTGGCGGAAAAAAGCATGGTCCGCCGCCGGGTTGGTATGAGATCAAGGATTGCAAAAATTTCCTCACTGAACCCCAGATCCAGCATTCTGTCCGCTTCATCAAAAACCAGAAATTCAATCCGGGACAGATTCAAATGCCGTTGGCCAGCCAGATCCAGCAAGCGCCCCGGCGTGGCCACAAGAATATCGATGCCGCGCCTCAGTCGATCGACCTGTGGATTGATGCGGACCCCGCCGTGAACCACGGTGCAACGCATTGCGACCCGCCGTGCATAGGTCTTGATGCATTCTCCCACCTGAAGCGCCAGCTCCCGGGTGGGGGTGAGGACAAGTGCCCGAGGATGTTTGTCGCTCCCCTTCTTCCGGCTGAGAAGTTCCACCAGGGGAAGGGCGAATGAATCGGTTTTGCCTGTTCCGGTCTGGGCACGGGCAAGAATATCCTGTCCTCCCAGAATAACGGGAATGGCCCTGATCTGTATGAGGGTGGGGGCAGTGTACCCGTTGGCCTTGACTGCCTCGAGCAGTTCGATCCGAAGGCCGAGTTGATCAAATGACATGCGCTAATCCTATATGTTCTTTATAATAATCGCTTGGATATTCTTTTCGATTTTAACCGTCTCCCGTTAGCATCAAAGGGCCTGTAACCGAGCTGACGCTCGGGAGAATGCCAGGCAAGAGCCTGGCGCTCCCAGGGAGAGGCTATGTGGAGTAAGGACCATGAGCCCAAAGTTGACCATACGTTTGGCCAAGGGGTTACTTCAATTGAAACACAGGGAGATGGTTAAATCAATCCCCGTTCACCCAGATTGCCATATCGATGATAATTGTTGCTGGTGCTTTGTTCCTGGAGATATTGCAACAGTTCGATCCGGCCTTCCATAAACACCGGCTGTCGGGAAATATAAAACCCGGTTTCAGCCGCTTTCTCATACACCAGTGCCGGTACCCGGTCCGGATGGGCATAACGGATAAGGGCAAGTTCCGGAATCATGTTGCAAAGCTGTTCATCGGTTTGCTCAATAATCCGGCCGTCCCTGAAAAATTGCTTCCCGTGATGGCTTTTCAGAAAGTCCGTCACCCTGTTGGAAAGATCTGGTGGCAGGCTGAGGGTGGCCGGGCATCCCGTGATCAGACATGCGGCAATGCGCGCCAGCACGTCAAACAGGGAATCTTCGTCATGCACCCGGATAACGACCCGGCCTTTGGGCAAATAGCGCAAATGGTTGTCCTGGCCGCGCAGGTGAAAATAATCCTGTTCCATTGAAAACTCCCGTTCCCATTGAAACAGGTAGCTTCGAACCGCGTAAACGGTTTTACGGATATCTTCGGCAATAAGATCACTCATCCGGTTCCAGCGCAGATCGATGTCCCATTTATTGACCGTCCACAGCAGGTGCGAATCCGATTTAACCGCACCGAAACCCGGATATCCGGTTTCCGCAACATTCATAAACTGGCAGACATAATTGGGACTCCCCGCCTTGATTCCCGCCCCCAGGGCGGATTTACGCATGCCGCCGAAAGGCTGACGCAGAACAATCGCGCCGGTGGTCCCTCTGTTGATATACAGGTTTCCGGCCTTGATGCCGGCCTTCCATCTTTCCTGCTCCCGCCGGTCCAGGCTTTCCAGCCCGGAAGTCAGTCCGTATCCGGTCATGTTGACCAGATCGATGGCATGATCCAGGTTCTCCGCCCGCATGACCCCGAGGACCGGACCGAAGAACTCCGTCATGTGCGTATAACTCCCGGGCTGTACACCCCATTTGATGCCAGGCGACCAGATGTAAGGGTTGTTTTCCAAAGCCAGGGGTTTGAGCGCCCATGATTCACCGCTTTCAAGTTCGGTGAGGCCGCGGCGCAGATCGCCGTCCGGTGGCGAAATGATCGGCCCGATCTTGTTTTGGAATTCCCAGCAGGAACCGACCTTGCAGCTCCTGACCGCATCGACCAGCTGACGCTTGAACAATGGGTCGTCGTAAACTTCCTTTTCAAGGATCAGCAGTGATGTGGCACTGCATTTTTGGCCGCTGTTGCTGAATGCCGAGTGAATGACGTTTTTGATGGCCTGGTCCCGGTCGGACATGGCGGTTACAATGGTGGCGTTTTTCCCGCCAGTTTCAGCCGCAAGCTGAATATCCGGCCGGTTCTTCAATATCCGCAGTCCGGTATCGGTGCCGCCGGTGAGAATGATGTAATCCACATCCGGGTTGCCGGTGAGCGTGTCCCCGGCCGTGCCGCCGGAACAGGGGATGAACTGGAGCACTTTTTTGGAGACACCTCCCCGGTAAAAGCACTGGACCAGTTCCCAAGCCGTGAGAACCGCTGCGGATGCCGGCTTGAACAGCACGGTATTTCCGGCAGCCAGGGACGCGGCAATTCCGCCGCAGGGAATGGCAATGGGAAAGTTCCAGGGCGTGATCACCAGCCCCACCCCTTTGGGCGTGCACGTCATATGATCCAGGTTTTCGTAAATATGGGCGGAATGAGGATAAAATTCCGTAAAGTCAATGGCTTCGGATACTTCCGGATCGCTTTCGGTAAACATCTTTCCCCAGTTGGCAGCGGCCGCACCGATCAGGTCGCCACGCGCGTTTCGCAGTTCATGGCATACCTGGTCGAGTATCCGGTGCCGTTCTTCGAGGCTCTTGCCGCGCCATCCGTCCGGATCATCTTTTGCCACGGAAACCGCTTTTTTAATGGTCTCATTATCCGCCATTGTGTAGGTCGCGTTGATGATCCTGTCGCCGTTAGATTCATCATATCTTGCCGCGTCGATGATTTCCCGTGACCCGGCTCCCTCGAAAATATCTTCCCCGTCCACCACCACCGGTATCCGGATAGGGGGATCATCATGATTTTTCATCCATTTTTGCCGGATGGCAAGGGCCCATTCGCGACTGGCTTTCAAGGACCAGTCCGTATCCGCTTCATTGGTAAACCGTCCGCTCCAATGCGTGCCGATGGTATCCGGAAATGTTTCTTGGTTCCGGTCCTGTGTCCGGTTCGGTTTCTCCGATGCCGTCTCCATGCGCTCGCAGGAATCCAGAAAATGATTCTTTAAAAAAATCCAGGCCTCGGAGTCCGTTGTCAGGCGAGGCGCATAGCGCAGAAAATTTTCCGGCGACGTGTTTTCATCCAGTCGCCGGATTAAATAGGCAATGGCATTGATAAACTGGTCTCTTGACGCGACTGGCGCATAGAGCAGGATATCCCTGACGTTCTCCTGGAGCGCCCGCCGCACATGATCCGCCATCCCTTCAAGCATTTCAAACCAGAAAAAATCGGTGACGCCCATGGCATGGCCCAGTTCATGGGCATAGGCCAGCTCGAACAGGTTGTGTGATGCCACGCCCAGATTGACGGCCCGAATGTGCTCCGGCAGCATGCCGAAGCGCAGCATGCGCTTATAGTTTGCGTCCACGTCCGGTTTGTTGTCATATGTGGCCAGGGGCCAGTTGAAATGGGAAGACTCCAGCAGTTCCATCTCCAGGTTGGCCCCCTTGACAATGCGCAGCTTGACCGGCGCACCACCCGCATCAACACGCTTTACCGCCCATTCGGTCAACTTCTGCTGCATCCGGTACGCATCGGGCAGGTACGCCTGGAGTACCAGCCCGGCAGAATAATCCCTGAATTCTTCCCGGTCCAGCGTCCGGACAAACGCCTCGTACGTAATCTCCAGGTCCCGGTATTCCTCCATGTCCATGTTGACGATCTTGGGAACCGTTTCACCATTTTCCCGGATAAAATAATTTTGACGGGCCACGCGAAATATCTGCGAAAGGCGCTCGACCATGATTTCCACCGTATATTCAAACGCCAGGGAGGATATCTGGGAATAGAGGGTGGAAATTTTAACCGATATATATTCCACATCCGGATCTTTCATATCCGCAATGTAGGTCTCGAGACGCCGGTGCGCCTCCTCCTCTCCCAAAACAGCTTCTCCCAGGTGGTTGATATTCATCCGGACACCCTGGGTTTTTCGTTTTTGCAGGTGACGGTGAAGCGGTTTTTTTTCACCGGGAATAATGGCCCGGGAAGATGAATTGCGCATCTTTTCAACCAGCCGGGGAACGGACAAATAGGGAAGATGCCTGCCCAGCCCCATGAACATCTGAATCAGGAGGCGCTCCACCCG
>SLIE01000504.1 GCA_007135795.1 Desulfobacterales bacterium | reverse complement strand
GATTTGAAGTACGTTTATGTAAGCCAGCAGTACCTTGACATGTATGGTGTCAAGGAAACCGATGTCATCGGGAGGCATCATTATGATGTGTTCCCCGATTTACCTGACAAATGGCGGCATGTGCATCAAAAGGCATTGGTTGGTAAGGTATTCCGCAGTGAGAGGGATAGCTATCACAGGAAAGACGGGACCCTGGACTGGACCCGTTGGGAATGTCGTCCATGGTATAAAGCCGACGGATCGATTGGGGGGATTGTCGTTTACACCGAAATTATAACCGAGCGGGTGGCTGCCGAAGAAGCCTTGCGCCAGTCCGAGAACTACTATCGCACCATATTCGAAACCTCCGGCACAGCAATGCTCATTGTTGAAGAAGATACTACCATTTCCCTTGTCAATTCTAATTTTGTAGAGCTTTCCGGATATTTACCCCGAGAGATTGAAGGGAAAAAATCCTGGACCGAATTTGTTCATCCGGAGGATGTGGTTTGGATGAAGGAAAATCATTATTTGCGGCGTCAGAATCCGGATGCCGTTCCCCGCCGGTACGAGTTCCGTTTCATTACTCGCAGTAAGGAAATGCGATATGTTTTGCTGGGTGTGGGCATGATTCCGGGAACCGATCAAAGGGTAGCTTCCTGCACTGACATCACTGAGCGTAAGCAGGCGGAGGCGGCGCTTCGCGATAGCGAGGATCGCTACCGTGAAAGTGAAAAACGAGTGCGGGATAAATTGAACGCCATCCTTCTACCCGAGGGTGATATCGGGATGCTTGATCTGGCAGATATCCTCAACACAGTAGCAACCCAGGAACTCATGAATCAATTTTACAGCCTGACCGGCATTGGCGGTTCTATTATTGACCTGGAGGGCAATGTGCTGGTTTCAACAGGCTGGCAGGATATCTGTACGCTGTTTCATCGCGTGCATCCTGAAACATCCAAAAATTGTATAGAAAGTGATACCATTCTTTCTTCCGGGAGTGCACCCGGAGAATTCAAAGCCTATCGCTGTAAAAACAATATTTGGCATGCGGCCACACCGATTTTGATAGGAGATAAACACTTCGGAAACATCATTCTCGGGCAGTTTTTCTATGAAGACGAAGAAATAGATTATGGAACATTCCGCGCCCAGGCTCGCAACTATGGTTTTGATGAGCAAACATACATGGCAGCTCTGGATGGCGTTTCCCGGTACAGCCGCAAAGTGGTTGAAAGGGCTATGAATTATTATTCCCGGTTTGCGGAAATGATTTCCACGTTGAGTTATGGCAACCTGAAGCTTGCCCGTACGCTTGAAGAACATAAATGGAATGAGCGGGCACGTGAAAAACTGCAGTCTCAACTAAATCAGGCCCAGAAAATGGAATCCGTAGGCCGTCTGGCAGGCGGGGTGGCACACGACTTCAACAACAAGCTTACCATCATCAACGGTTACGCCGAAATGGCCATCGGCATGATGGAACCGTCAGACCCCCTCCGAGAAACGATCCAGGAAATTTACACAGCAGGAAATCAATCCGCGGTCATCGTGCGTCAGCTTCTGGCCTTTGCAAGGCAACAGACCATCAACCCGGTGCTGATCGATTTGAACGATACCATTTCCAACATGCTCAGAATGCTGCAGCGCTTGATCGGTGAAAACCTTGATCTTGCATGGCATCCCGGTAACAATTTGTGGCCGGTAAAAATCGACCCTTCCCAGGTGGACCAGATCATGGCGAATCTCGCTACAAATGCGCGAGATGCCATATTCGATGTGGGGAAGTTGACCATAGAGACGAAAAATACAATAGTTGATGAAGATTACTGCAAGACCAATCCGGAGTCAATTTCGGGGCGATATGTAATGTTGGCAGTCAGCGATGATGGCCATGGAATGGAAAAAGAAGTCAGGGCTCAACTATTTGAACCGTATTTTACGACCAAGGAAGTTGGAAAAGGGACAGGCTTGGGGCTGCCCACGATTTACGGCATTGTCAAACAGAACAACGGATTTATCAATGTGTACAGCGAGCCCGGAGAGGGAACGACATTTAAAATATATTTCCCTTCCGATGAAGCGGAACAATCCTTTTTGTATTCCGTCAAAGAATCCAGCGGGGAAGTTCCCAGGGGTTCTGAAACCATCCTGCTGGTCGAAGATGAACCGGCTATTTTGAAAATGGGAAAAGCGATGATTGAGCATCTCGGTTACACCGTATTAACCGCTGAAGACCCAAATCATGCGTTGCAGGCTGTTTGGGAATGTGATGGAACAATCGACCTGCTCATAACCGACGTAATCATGCCGGAGATGAACGGCCGGGATTTATCATCCCAATTGGTCAAAAACCATCCTGGCCTTAAAACCCTTTACATGTCGGGCTATACGGCCAATGTCATCGCCCATCACGGGGTACTTGATGAAGGGGTGCAATTTATTCAGAAACCATTCTCGCTGAAAGAGCTGGCGGTCAAGGTGCGGGAGGCGATCGAACAGGCGTAGGCATATGCCTCGGTATGGGTACGAGTGCAACATACTTGCCATGAATGATAGTATTCCCGGGCCTCCTGGAATTTGTATATTTAATCCGCCATCCTCGAGATCCGCCAAATTCGCATTACTGTGCGAAGATAGCCATAGTATATAGTATGCCCTTACCTTGATTTGCCCGGACCAACATATGGATTTGTGATGTAAAGGATGAACAATGATGGAGTAGCTTCAATGCAACGAGGAGGATGGCTGCTCCGCAAACGGGTCAGGGGATTTTATAATATCGCTCTGGCCGGAAGATTATATTTTTTCACAGCCCAGGTAATCAGACCTGAGCTGAAATAAACGATCAGATACGAGAGGCTCGCATGGCAAGTGTCAGCAATCTGGCCTGTGTTGGCCGGTTTCAATCAAGTGGCCTTGATTGAAACCGGGAAGTTGATCGGCAATTTTCCCCAAGCCTTCAGTCATATCGGTTTGGTCAATGCCGCCTGGGCCATTTCCCGGGCAGGAGAGAAAAGGGTCATGAAACGCAAAAGCAGCAAAAGAGTTGGAAGCGATTTCCTTTGCCCTGCATGAACCCCATCATTTCATGGACAATGTCGATTCGGACACGACGAACACTCCTGAACACTCAAGGCATCTCGGGGTTCTCCACGTGCTGGACCACGTTGATCGGATGATGTCAACATACACAGCAGCAATGGGCAAACACCTGCAATGCAATATTTGCCTATGAAGTCTATGAAGTTATCCCGCAGAAAAACCAATCGGTTTGATCCCTTTCTGAATATCCTTGATTTTCGACTCCTCTCTCAGTGCTTGAAAAAGCAGTTCATGGCTCAGCTCTTCGGAAGGGAAAAAGGCGTACCGGTCCCGGACGGTTTTAAAGTCGCCTGGAGACAGGTTGTTTAGTTTCAGCAATGCGGTTTCCATAGGTTGTTCTATAGGCTCATTGATCAACCGTTGCAGGAGTTTCTGGTAGAAGATTTTGTTACCTTCGGGCAGAAGATAGTCAAAACCGAGTTTCTGGTTGAATCTCCTGATGGCGGCGGAGTCCATCCCTGCCAGTCGGTTGGTGGTGCAGATCAGTATCCCCGTGAATCTTTCCATCTGTGTCAGAAATTCGTTTGTGAAACTGATCTCCCAGGAGCGAACCGCGCTTTCGCGGGGGAAAAGAACAGAATCGACTTCATCTAATACCAGGACGGCGCCTTCCTGCTCGGCCTGTTCAAACGCATGCCGGATATTTTTCTCCGCCACGCCGACATAAGGGTCAAGCAGGTCGCTGGGGCGCTTGCAAATAATCTCCCTGTCGAGATGTTGGGCGATGTATCGGGCCAGTTCACTTTTGCCGGTGCCAGGAGGCCCGTAAAACAGGAGGTTGAGATTTCTCACATCCTTTTGGGACCCTTTCCGCAGGTATTCGTCAAACCGGTTGAGTTGAAGGAAAAGCGAAGGAAGTTCGCCGTTGATGTTCAAGCCGTCCAGTGAGTATGCTGACTCGATATTGTTTTGTTGAACCGGTTTTTTATCCAGTTTGAACAGCGTCTGGTGCGCCTCCAAACCCAGGTTAAGGGCATGGTGAATGCTTTTTTTGGAACGAGGCTTAACCTCGAGCGCTTTTTTTATGGCAAGAGCGATCGCACCGGGACTGGCGTTATGCTTTTTTGCCAGGGCTGCGATGCTTTCATCGCTGAAAAAAGTTTTGCACCTGTTTCGCGAAACAACGTTGTTCCACAAATGGATTCGCTGCTGACGGTTGAAAGGGTTAAACTTCAGGCTAAAGGAGAATCTTCTCAGGACCGATTTTTCAATTCCTTCGATGTCATTGGTTATCCATATCATCCGGACACCAGGTTCGTCCAGCAGCTGGTTCAGCCATCCCTTGTCTTGTGTCTCTCCCCGGTTAAACCATGAAAACCGGGTATTTAAAATATTATCCGCCTCATCGACAATGAGAAGAGAGCCGCTGCCGCCATTTGTCATGCCGAGGCAAGCGACAATTGCGGTTCTTCTGTCCCTGCTCTGGTTGCTTTCCCATTTGGCAATCTCGTATGCGGGCGTTTGGAGAAGTTTGGACAGTCCATAGGCAAAACTTGTTTTTCCGGTTCCAGGGGGACCGTACAGCAGTATGTGGGTGGGGGTATCGCTTTTCTTGATCAGTATATTGACCGCATGGTCTATTTTTTTGCTGCCGATCAGATGGTATTCCATTGGAATCGTGTTTTTCGGGATGTTCGAATAAAAAGTTTCGGAAATCTTTCGTTCCGGAGGGCCTTGAAGGGCGCAGATGATTTTTTGGTTGAGTTCAGCATTGTACTTGTCTATCTCGAGCATCCCCGTTTTTACAAGGGTGCCGTTTAAAATCCGGTTCAGCGCATCGTGATCCATCCCCAGGATGTTTTTCAGAGATTTTCTGCCGCTGAACTTGGTGCATTCCAGGTGGCGGGTGAAGAAATCTTCAGACTGCTCATAGGCTGATAAAATAAAGAAAAAAGTGACTACCTGTACTTCTTCCTCGGAGAGGGTGAATATTTTTTTCAGCTTTTTAAGGTTTTTCTCCAAATCTGACAGGCCCTTGTATTTGATGCTTTTCGATCTGGTTTCCAGAAGCTCCAAAACGTACCTGCCCATTTTATAGTGATGAGCGGATTTTATGTTGCGTATTGCCTTGAATGCGGTTCTTGCAAAGTCATCCGCATCACACTCAAGAAAATCTTCTTCAATATCACTCCTGTCTTTCGCCCGGGCATATTGGATGATCTTTTCGGATAACTGAACTTTATCCGTCCCGATAATCCAGCAGATGAATTCCATGGTTTCTTCATCTAAAATAAAATGATGGCCCAGGTATCGGTTGAGATACCTGGCGCAATTGCGGATGACAAAAAGATCGTTTCGGTCGAGGCAATTATCCTTGCAGGACATGAGCGGGCTCAATACAAGCGGGCTGTTGTCCTTAAGTCTATACTTTGCAGGCATTATGTTCTCCTTTTTCATCTTGTTTTAAGGCATTGTACCATGGTTATGTTCCATTTCACGGAACGGTAATCAATTTTTACCTGTGTTATGCGCAATTCCCCGAATTTACGCTGCGCTCTTCGGGATTGCGCAAGCTTTGACTTGATCTTTTTACAACGGTGTCTGCTCGCCACTGTTTACAAGTTCATCATTTTGCCATTCTGCAAATGTCTGAAGCTGAAACGTGATCTCTTTCATTCGCCATGCCGCCTCAAGAATATGTTCAAAGTCGATTCGCACCGGGCAATCGATACATATCTTTGTCGTTGCGAGTTCTGAATAACCGATGATTATGGTGAGCAGATTGTTGTATTCATGGGAAATGCTACCCGACAGTTTGCCAATGATCTCCTGATGGTGTTTTTGAATCCGTTTTCCAGTCGCTGAATCGCCATTGGCTGCAGCAATGATACCGCTCAGGACTTTTTGTACGCTGTAGTCACACTCGTCGGGCATAATTTTTCCTCTCCTTGCAATTGGCCGTTGATGCCAGGTTCTCAATAAAACGGCATTAGGAAGGTTGGTGAGTAGGATTTAGTTTTTCATTCTTGTTTTAGACTACCTTACCATGTTATCGTTCCATTTCACGGAACGATAATCCATCTTTCAGAAACGGGAGAAACAATGCCGAAAAAAATTAATCCGGACGGCAAATACGGTCAGAACATCATTGCTCTTTTTGCCAAGCTTTTGTTTTCCAAAGAAAAGCATTCGCTGGTGGAACTGTCCCGGATGCTTCAATGCTCCAAGCAATCGATAACGAGAATGATCGATGACATTACAATGTTCTATGGCGTGCAGCTTACAGAGTCATACGAAGGGAAAAGAAAATATTACCAGATTGAACAGAGACCGGGAACATTGCCCCTGGTAGGCATGTCGGAATCGGAATTTCATATTCTCCAGATGTGCCGGGCATTTACCGAACATCTCCTCGGGCGGCAGTTCTTCGGAGAGGCGGCACAAGCCCTGATGAAAAGTCAGGCATTGCTGCCGGACGGCAACACTTCATCGGAGAGGCATTTCGCATCTCTTATTCCCGGAAATATCGATTATACGCCCCACCACAAGGTCATCAGGACACTCATACATGCAATGGATGAAAAAAAAGTGTGCCGCATCTCCTATTTGTCGATCACGGCGCCAAAGGCGAAAACCTTCTATTTAAAACCCCTTAAGATTTTCTCCCACAAGGACACCATCTATCTTCATGCCCGCATGGCAAAATTTCCGGGCAAGCCATATAAAGAACCGAAATTTGACCCGTTGCTTGCGATTCACAGGATCAAAAAACTGGAAATCACGGACAGAGCGTTTGAATTTCCGGAAAATTATGATTTCGAAAAGATTTTCAACCAGAATTTTGGTGTGATCAAAGAAGCGTCTTTTGAAGTGGCAGTCGAATTTACCGGGTATGCGGCAAAATATGTTTCGGAACGTATCTGGAGTCCGGATCAGAAATTGACAAAATTACCCAGCGGCAAAATAAAGGTTAGGTTCACGACGTCTTCAAAACCGGAACTGATCGCATGGGTGTTATCATTTGGCGATGAAGCCAGGCTACTCGATCCAAAGTGGCTGATTGAAGATTTGTCTGCTGTAATTGATAGAATGACGGAAAATTATTTACACAAAAATTGATAACCACCTCTTATCCATCATTCTTTCTATCCCCTGATTCCTGAAATCCCGGCAAGGGAGCGCAACAGGGGATACCTTCGACTTTTTCATTTTTCACCGGCTTCACATTGTTTTAATCGGGCCACAACATCTGTAAATGTTGCCGGTTGTATGCCTTCTTCTATTACCTCATCTGGTACTGCCTCTCCCACCAAACCTTCTCCCCATGAAAAAGACTGGCCCTTTGTGCGAATAACCTTGCGTTTATTTTTATTTGTTTTAATAAAATGAAGTGCTTCCATGACTCTTCGGCATCCAGGTAAACTTATGCTGCTGAATTTTTTGCAATCACCACAAATCCCTGAACACCGATTTCTTCCTGAAAGCGGAGATCCACCAGCACAAAAAATATAAAGAGGTCCCTGGCATTTATCACAGGTGTCAACCAATGTGTTTTGTTTCCACAAATGCAGTAACTGACCAATTCTAAGATAGTAATTTCCCATAAACATCGCCGATATAAAGGCACAATGAAAATATGAATAATAAAATTCAGGCGTATTAATGATTATATCTGCATTCCGCCAGATCAGGTCGAAGTTATCTGTGAATAATTGAAATTCGCGACGATGTTCTTCCTGTGTTCGTTCAGGAAGAAAGATGATCTGTTCGATTATTTGCTGATTTTTCTGTAGTTGCATAGAATTACCTCTAAAACCGAAGCTGTAATCGGAGGTGTGATAGTTTAGGATCCATAAGACTAAAGTACCAAAAGGGAAAGGGATAGCGAAAATGTGAAAAAGAGCTTACCTTGTTTAGCCCTTCGTCCCTTTGGTACCCAGTTGCATGGGAAAGTGCATAACCTCTTGACGTTATTTGTATAAGTATATGCAGTTTTCATTCAGAAAAATGTCATTCAAATAAACCTAACCCTTGCTATGGTAATCTATTAAGTCGAATCAAGTGACCACATTTTTCGCATTTTAATGAACGAATTACATTGGCAAAGAAGTTTTTAGCAGCTTTCTTCCCTTGATCTGACTGCAAATAATCTGGCATTGGGACAAAACCATTTTGATTCGATTGTTCAGATAACTCTTTATATCCATTGGAAAATGCTTTTAGTGCTTCATTAAGTGATACATCAATGAAAAATAATTCGCCTTCTATTTCTTGAGATTTATGATTACCGCGCGTGTGTTCTGTTTCAGAATTACAAATTTTGCAATATTTCAACATGAATTAATCTCCTTAGTGGTAGTCATGAATGCCTGGAATTCGGTGTCCGCGAGTTCTTGAGACCGTTCGGCAAAACATATAAATTCATCGCTTACATCCTTGGCGACATGCTCGGATATAAAACAAAAAAAGCTCCGCCCAACTTACATTCAGCTGGACAGAGCTTTATCGATAATATCTCAGTCTCCGCTTTAGCTGAATTTATGGAACGCCCGCAAGTTGGAACTTTAAATCGGCGTTTAACTATTACTTGTGCATCATACCAGATATTCTGATATTGTCAAGTTATTTAGTGCCCGAACGAAAACCAGGATTTTTCGTCAAGGTCAAGGAAGGCGAAAATTTTAACCGCAGGAATACTGGACGTATTTTGAGGATTAAAATTTGAACCGGACGCAGAGATTGGCGAAAAAGACGGTTTTCGTTCAGGCACTATTTAGGAAAAAGTATCTAGTATTACTACTCAGGCGTTGTTCCAGGGGTTTGTCTCTACGGTTAAAAACGTTTCGTTGATTGGCACGGACGCTACACGTAATCTGCAGGATCCAGCCCGTAGAGCCGGGCCGAATTTTCGCCGAAAATCATGTTTTTGACGTCGCCATCAGCGGGTCCCAATTGTCCGGGAACTGCAATTTTCGTATCAATATCGGATGATTTTCGTTTTAGCGATGATATCTACCTGTTTTGTGGCAGACCCATCAATTAAATATGCCAAAAATGACTTTAAATATGCCAAAAATGACTTTTTTCCGGGTTACTGTTATCTTTATGCAAAGCGGATAATGCGGTTCGCGTACCCGCAGTCAGGCATTGCATTCGAGACGAAACAATCAAAGAAACAGCGGTATATGCAAAGGAGCAGGCATTCATGGACAACCGGGAAAAACTCAAAACCATCGTTAGCCGGGAGAATCTCAGCACGTCGCCCAGGTGCCCCGCCTGCGGCAGGAGCTTCAGCATGGGAGAGCCGGGCGTCCTGGCTTATGGCAGTTGGGGAGACGAGCTGCGGCTGGTTCACGAAGATGATGCAGTATACGATGAGGCCAAAGAGTGCTACACCCTGAAGGAGGGATTGCCGTCGTAATTTTCTATCCGGCAAGTTTTGTTTCTACCCGTGAAAGCCGTTATGGAACTCACTACAACATAAAGGGCCTGTTAAAACTTGACGTACAACGGCTTGCCGCTGATGCTGTTGAATTTAAGGGGGTTGATAGGATCCAAGCCCAATAGAGCAGAATAGGTTATGGTGCAAGCCACTGCAGCCGCCCTTGTTTTTTCACAATCGCCGCTTCCGGGCAGATTTCCAGGCAGCAATAACAACGGATGCAGACATGGTAGTCGTAATCGGGGATTTTTTGCGGACCGGTCGATTCGCTGATGGCACCGGAGGCGCAAATTTTTTTGCACTGATAACATAGTGTGCAGCGTTCGGGTTGGGGTTCCGGTCGATCGAGTAACAGGTTTTTGATTGTGCTGGTGTTGAACG
>SLIE01000187.1 GCA_007135795.1 Desulfobacterales bacterium | reverse complement strand
GCGCTCAAACATCACAAACCCCGGAGGGGTGACGTTTTTATAGCCGGTGGTTTTAACCACCGGAAATAGGAATTCATGAGCAATATGAGTCCTGAAGGGACGACATATGCCGCTCGAACGCGGATGTGTCGTCCCTTCAGGACTCATAATTAGCGGGGTCTTATTACCGGTGGTTGAAACCACCGGCTAGTTTACCATTCCCCTTGCGGGGAATTTAACGACATTGTTGTCGATCACAGCAAAGAAAAGCCGTGAGGGGTGATGTTTTTAAACGATATAATCCCGGGACCCGAGCATGATCTGATGCCCTCATAAATCAAGTATCTCAGCCGGGTTCAAAACAGAGATAGCTATAAGGGCAGATATGGGGGTCCAGACGCTAATCAATTGTATCTTCTATCTGCTTCATGGCACGTTTCATCTGGCGCAGGGCCTGGCGAATCCGATGTTCGTTTTCCACAAGCGCAATGCGAAGGTACCCCTCCCCTTCTTCGCCGAAACCGATTCCCGGGGCCAGCGCCACATTAGCAAGTTCCATCATCTTAATGGAAAATTCCATGGAACCCATTTTGGCGTATGGTTCGGGAATTTTTGTCCACACGAACATACCGGCCTTGGGTTTTTCCACAGGCCAGTCCATCCGCTCGAGGCCTTCGCAAAGGACATCCCGACGGCTCTGGTAAATCCCGACCTGGCTTGATATGTCTTCGTCGCAATGTCTCAGTGCCACGATGCCGGCAACCTGAATTGCGGAAAAAATACCATAATCATAGTAGCCTTTGATGTTCCGCAGCCCTGCCGCCATTTCACGATTTCCCGCACAATAGCCCAGACGCCAGCCTGCCATGTTGTATGACTTGGAAAAAGACCCGAATTCCACACCCACATCCATTGCGCCGGGCACTTCCAGGAAACTGGGTGCTTTATACCCATCAAAGGTAATCTTGCTATAGGCAAAATCGTGGATCACCATAAAACCATACTTTTTGGCCAGGTAAACCACGCGTTCATATAGTGAGAGACTTCCCAGAGCGCCCGTCGGGTTATGCGGATAATTGAGGATCAGTAACTTGGGGCGGGGGGAAACATTGGTGCACATCATCTCGAGTTGCTTCAGAAATACCGATTCCTCATCCAAAGGAATCTTCAAAACACTGCCACCTGCAATAATCGCGGCATAGATATGCACTGGGAAAGCAGGCGCCGGAACCAATACCGTATCACCGGGACCGATAAGGGCCAGACACAGATGGGAAATGCCCTCCTTTGACCCGATGGTGCAGATGATTTCAGCTTCGGGGTTAAGTTCCACACCGTAATCTTTCATATACGTCTTTGCAATTTCGATACGAAGGTTACGCATGCCATAAGCCACGGGGTATCGATGCGTCTTGGGATCAGAGGCGACCTCCACCAGCTTGGAGATAACCGGCTGCGGGGCTGGATCAACAGGGTTGCCCATGCCAAGGTCAATCACATCGTCCCCGTTCCAACGCTTTTCCATTTTCATCTGGTTTATCATGCCAAAAAGGTATGGCGGCAATTGATGCATTCGTCGGGCGAACTGAATTGTCGGTTTTTGATCTTGTTCCATCTGCCAGGTTCTCCTTACTTATAAATAAAAACCCCGGACCGTGGGCTGCGATCCGGGACTTAAACACACCTGGACCAGATTTTTCCAACCCGTGGCGTGCTGTAATGACGATATGTTTATTCGCCGCCTTACGCCCGAGCTGTTATCGGCGCGGCGGCAATATAAGATTTTTTTTGTCTCATGATGGCTGCTTTCTATTTCTCATAGAAACGTAATCCATCCAACTTCGGAATCGTCGCCCCCGAAATCGCTATAATCTGGTAAAAGGGGAGTTTTTTACGACGCCATCAAGCCAGATGAATTGGTAAAAAGTCACAAAAACGGCGAAGATGGCTACTAAGTTTAAAGTTCCATATCCAAGGCGTCGTAATTTTTATTCCGAGCAAATGTAAAATCGCTACAACGAAGTAGATGGGACCTTTAACGACGCCACCGAGCCTGTTATTCAGATCTTATGCTATTACATGAATTTTTTTTCGTGTCAATCTGAAAAATGTGCGATAAAACAGGTATAAACTATCGGAGAGTCCGGCACGTGGCAAGTACCATTACCCGGTTCTTGAATGAAGATGCATCTCCAAAACCATCTTGTTATCTGTTTTTTAATAGTTTAAAGAATTAATACGCTTTGATGCATCCCAACGCGATCAGGCTTAAAATCTTGAGGATCAAGTTCTGACAATCTTTTGACGCCTGACACACATCGATTGTGAGAGGCAATGCAGGGAATGCTTTACAGCTATCCCGAAACAGGTAACGATGATTGGAATATCATGAACTTTTTTAAGTATCACGGATTGGGCAACGATTACATCGTAATGGATCCTGGACAGGTCGGAGAGGAACCCGACCCTGCGCAAATACGCCGGATATGCCATCGAAATTACGGCATCGGTTCAGACGGTATTTTATGGGGGCCGCTCCGCGATGGCAAAGCCGGCTTCAGGGTGAAAATTTTCAACCCGGACGGCAGCGAGGCGGAAAAAAGCGGCAACGGCCTCAGAATCTTCGCCCGTTATCTCATGGACCGCTGCCTGGTCTCGGAAAAACCGTTTGTCATATCGACGATCGGCGGTGATGTAACAGCACGTGTATCGGACAGGGGCCGAAGCGTTGCCGTGGAAATGGGAAAGGTAAGCTTTGACAGCCGGAGAATCCCGGTTAAAGGCCCGGCTCGCAATGTGATCAATGAACGCCTGAACATCGGTGGTACCGAGCTTGTTTTTTGTGCGGCCACCATTGGAAATCCGCACTGCGTCATTATTGAAGATGTCCTTGATATCAAAAAGGTTAAAGCGCTGGGTCCGGAAATTGAAATCCACCCCTTTTTCCCAAACCGGACCAATGTGCAGTTTGTAAAGATCATCGATGACAGTAATATCAATATTGAAATATGGGAACGCGGGGCCGGATACACCTTGGCATCTGGGAGCAGTGCATCGGCTGCCGCCGCGGTCACCCACCGGCTGGGACGTTGCGGTCGTCATGTATCCGTGCACATGCCGGGCGGCACACTCGACATTATCATTGAAAACGATTACTTCATCACCCTGTCCGGCCCGGTAATCCGTATTGCAGAAGGGAAACTGGACCCGGAACTGTTCGAACACGAAGAAAACAAATCCATTATTTAAAACTATACCTTGAAACCATACCCTGAAACAGGATCCATATAATCATGACAAAAGAATTTTTCAGTGTAACACCGGTTGAGAAGGTTTTCGAATACATTGCCGGTTTCCCGCAAACAAGTATTGAAACCATCGACCTGCTGGACGCTGCCGGCCGAATACTGGCTGAAGAAATTGTCTCGAATATTGATTTACCCGGTTTTGAACGCTCCACCATGGATGGGTACGCGCTTCGCGCTTCGGACACCTTTGGTGCCTCCGAAGGGAACCCGGCATTTCTTGAAGTCCAGGGTTCCGTGCCAATGGGGAAAAAGCCGGATGCGGCCGTTTCTGCCGGCACTGCCATGCGGATTGCCACCGGCGGAATGCTCCCCGATGGCGCGGATGCGGTCATGATGATCGAGCACACGTCAGAGATCGATGACACCGCCATCGAGGTATACAAGCGGGTGGCACCCGGCACGCACATAATCAGAAAAGACGAGGACATACGAATCAACACGCCGCTGCTGGGACCGGGCAGACGCCTTCGCCCCCAGGAAGCCGGGATCATTGCCGCAATGGGAAAGACCGACATCAAGGTTTACAAGAAGCCCTTAGTCGGCATTATCTCCACAGGGGACGAAGTGGTTGAAGCCGACAGTGTCCCTGAAACGGGTTGCATACGGGATATCAACACCTACACCTTGTCGGCCGCGATTCATTTATGCGGCGGTCTCCCCAGATCCTACGGGATTGCCGGTGACCAGTTCGATCCCCTGCTGACCATTGCCGAAAAAGCCCTTGCCGAATGCGACCTGTTGATTCTGTCCGGAGGCAGCTCGGTTGGCACCCGAGATCTTACCATAGAGGTGATCGAAGCGCTTCAGCACTCGAAAATTCTGGTCCACGGCTTGCCGGTGAAGCCCGGCAAGCCGACCATAATTGCGCAAACAGGCGGTAAAACCGTCTGGGGCCTTCCGGGTCACGTGGCGTCGGCCATGGTAATTTTCGAAATTTTCGTAAAGCCCTGCGTCAGACATATCGGTGGAACCACCATGTTTTCAAATAATCACTACAGCATCCCCGCCGTCTTATCCCGCAACCTCTCATCGGCACAGGGCCGCATCGATTATGTGCGCGTACGAATCGTAGAAAAAAATGGGTTATATTATGCAGAACCGATTTTAGGCCCCTCCGGTTTGATCCGAACCATGCTGGATGCTGACGGGCTTGTAAAAATCGACATGAACAGTGAAGGGCTCGTTAAGGACACGGTCGTGCAGGTAATGCCGTTTCAATATTGATGGCGTCGTTAAAAGTCCGATCTACTTCGTTGCAGTGATTTTCCATTCGCTCGGAATACTATATGTATGCCATCGCAAATGAAAACTCACTACGCCTTGTATATGGAACTTTTAACTTAGCCATATTCACTGATTTTGTGACTTTTTACGAGTGTATCAATATTGATGCAATCGTAAAAAGTCACAAAATCTGCGTTACGCGCAATCTCTCAGAATTTTACGTATACTTGAGTACGCTGCATTCTTCGAGATCGCGCAAGCCTTGATCTTGAACTTTTTACAAAGCCATCTTGCATATTTTGGACTTTTTTCTGGCGCATCAATCTTATGACTATCGTAAATAATCCCAGACGGAAAACACTTGAATTTCAAAGCTGAATAATTATTGTTAAGCCATAACCCGAACCCGAACGGAATAAAACGAATGAACACCCCCCGGAATATCTATCTTAACCTGCACACGCTTGAAGATGCCCGAAAATGCATGTTCGACGCTTTCAAATCAATCGAAAAACAAATGGGTCCGGAAACCGTGGCCACACCCGATGCTGTCGGACGGGTATTGATCGAACCCGTGTTTGCAAGATTCTCCTCCCCTGCCTTCCATGCTGCGGCCATGGACGGTGTCGCGGTCAAGGCGGAGACCACCTACGGTGCCAGTGAATCGACCCCCAAAACCCTGTCGATCGACAGTGAGGCGATTTATATCAATACCGGCCATGTCATGCCGCCAGGTACCAATGCGGTCATCATGATCGAACATATCATTGCCGGAGACGAATCCACCATTGAAATCGAGGCGCCGGCTTTTCCATGGCAACATGTCCGGCGGATGGGGGAAGATATTGTCGCCACGGAACTTTTGTTTCCAAGGCATCATATTATCACGCCCTATTGCCTGGGTGCACTGCTGGCAGGAGGAATTTCAGAGGTCATTGTTATCCGGAAACCAAACGTGCTTGTGCTGCCGACCGGTTCTGAGCTGGTTTCTTACGAAGAAGCTGCTGCCGGCGAACTTGCGCAGGGCAAAGTGGTTGAATCGAACTCCCATGTTCTCGGCAAAATGATCAACGATATGGGAGCAAACGCAGTTTTGCATAATATCATCTCAGATGATATCGGCAATATCCGGGAAACTGTTGTAAAGTACGCCCGGTCGCAGATAGCGGAAACAGACGAATTCGACATGATCATGATTTTAGGCGGTTCTTCAGCCGGAAGCGAGGATTTCGCAAGAGCGATCATTGCCGATCTGGGAGACGTGCTGGTCCACGGCGTCACGATCATGCCCGGAAAACCAAGCATTATCGGAAAAATTGAAAATAAACCGGTTTTCGGCGTTCCGGGGTATCCCGTATCAGCGATAATCTGTTTCGAACAGTTCATCAGACCGCTTATCGCCGCCATGCTTAACCGAAGCGAACCCGAAGAGGAAATCATCGATGTCCTCCCCACCAAAAAACTGGCATCCAGACTTGGCATCGAGGAATTTCTAAGAGTAAAACTCGGCCGGGTGGACGACAGGATCGTGGCCACACCCCTCCCCCGGGGGGCAGGGACCATCACCTCCATTACCGAAGCGGACGGCATCATCCGGATACCGGCTGACACCGAAGGCATCCGGGAGAACGAGGCTGTCCCCGCAAGGCTTCTGAAACCGAAAAAAGTTATTGACGACACCATCGTGGTTGTCGGCAGCCATGACAACACACTTGATATCCTGACGGATCTGCTGCGTGCAAAAAGCCACGTTTTCAGCTTGTCATCGAGTCACGTGGGTTCCATGGGCGGACTGGTGGCCGTACGCAAGAATCTTTGCCATATCGCCGGTTCACACTTACTCGACACCACGGACGGGACTTACAATATATCCTATATTAAAAAATATCTGCCGAACACGTCGGTTCGACTGGTTCACCTGGTACAACGTGATCAGGGGCTCATCATTCCAAAGGGCAACCCAAAAAGTATCCAGGGGATACAGGATCTTATCCGGGATGACATTGTGTTCATAAACCGCCAGGCCGGGTCGGGAACCCGGGTTCTTCTGGATTATCACCTGGAACGCATGGGGATCGATGCCGGGAAAATCCGGGGGTATGAAAACGAGGAATTCACACACATGGCAGTCGCGGTCGCTGTGCTTGGCAAAACGGCTGATGCGGGTTTGGGCATATACGCCGCCGCAAAAGCGCTTGACCTTGATTTTATTCCGGTTGCCACAGAATCGTATGATCTCGTAATACCCGAAAAATTCGCATCTACCCCCCAGGTAAAGATGCTTATGGCGATTATCGCCTCGGAGGAATTCATCCTCAGGGTTGGGAAGCTCGGCGGTTACCACACGCAAAACACGGGAAAGCTGATATGGAAGTCATCCGATGCCTTTTGAAGTGATCGAACATACAGCGGATACAGGAATACGGGTTTGGGCCCCCGATCTACCTTCACTTTTTTCAGAAGCCGCCAGGGGAATGCTTTCACAGATAACGGAGTTGGCACGGGTTGAACCGGTCCGGGAACGTACGATAACGATAGAAGGTATGGACGAAACGGATCTTTTGATAAACACGCTGCGGGAATTGCTCTACATGTTTAACGGGGAAGAACTGCTTGCAGCTGCCCTTGAAGTCGAAATGACCAATGGGTCTGCGGCAAAAGAACGGATCGGCTACGAGAAATACGATCCCCGCAAACACAAGCTCCACATGGATATAAAAGCAGTTACCTATGCCGGCGGGGATATCAGGAAAATCCCCGGAGGATTCGAAATAACGGTTATCTTTGATATATAGTCTCTACTGTAAACCTTGTTTTTGCCGGCTGGAAGGCTAATACCGTTATCCGGTTTTTATATACAACCCATGAAACATCACCTGTTGCAGGTTATATAATTTTTATCACAGGTATAAAAAATGGAACTCATTCAAATTGATCCGTATCGCTGGGAAATTAAAAAAACCGGCGCCATGCATGTACCTGCAAGAATCTATTCCAGCACTGCCCTTATCGACGCCGTGAAGCAGGAAGAAGCATACAAACAGCTGGTAAACGTGGCGCAACTGCCCGGAATCATAAGTGTCGCCCTCGCCATGCCGGATGTACACTGGGGATACGGCTTTCCGATCGGTGGGGTCGCCGCCTTTGATCTCGACACCGGGATCATATCCCCCGGCGGTGTCGGCTACGATATCAACTGCGGGGTGCGGCTTGCCAGCACGAAACTCACGCTGAAAGATGTTCAGGACAACCTCGAAACCCTTGCCGTTACAATGCAGCGGAATATCCCTTCTGGAGTAGGACAAAAAGGCGCAACCCCGCTCACCAACAGCGAGCTGAAAAAAGTCATGAAACAGGGAAGCAAGTGGGCCATCGACAAAGGTTATGGAGACTTGTCAGATGCACTTTTCACCGAAGAAGGGGGTTGCATGCCCAACGCGGATCCGGAAGCCGTCAGTCAACGGGCCATGGAGCGAGGACGCCCCCAGTTGGGGACGCTTGGTTCGGGAAATCATTTCATTGAAATCGGCCTGGTCGAAGAAATTTTCGATCAAGCCACCGCGGATGCATTCAATCTCTCCGAGGGCCTTGTGACCATAATGATCCATACCGGTTCCCGGGGCCTGGGTCACCAGGTATGTGACGACTTCCTGGCGGCAATGACCCGGAAACAATCGAAAGATTTCAAACTCCCGGACAGGCAACTTGCATGCGCCCTTTTCCGATCCCCCGAAGGGGAACATTACTTCAACGCAATGGCGTGCGCCGCCAACTTTGCCTGGGCCAACCGCCAGGTTCTCATGCACATTGCCCGCGACGTAATTTTAAATGTCTTTCATATAAGCCCCCGGGAACTTGGCATGCACTTGGTATACGACGTTTGCCACAACATCGCCAAAACAGAATATCATATCATCAACGGTGAAAGGAAGTTGGTATGCGTGCACCGAAAAGGTGCAACACGTTCTTTCGCGCCCGGCAATACCCAACTGAACGACCGGTACAAACCCTTTGGTCAGCCGGTTCTTATTCCCGGCGACATGGGGACCGCCTCTTACGTACTTGCCGGTACAGAAACGGCTATGAAAGAAACCTTCGGCTCTACATGCCATGGTGCCGGTCGGGTACTCAGCCGCAAGGCTGCCGTCAAGGCATCGAAAGGTCGCCGACTGCGTGAAGAACTTGAAAGTAAGGGCATCTTTGTTCGTGCAACGGGAAAGCTCACCATGGCTGAAGAAATGTCCGAAGCTTATAAAGACGTGACAGAGGTTGTCGGGGCGGCGCACGGATCAGGGATTTCAAGAAAAGTAGCGAAACTTCGTCCGATTGCCGTTGTTAAAGGATAACCACATCTACCAGGGAGGGACCATGAATCCGGAAATATTCAGGGAGTACGATATCAGGGGAATTGCCGGCACGGATATAACCGAAGACGATGTTGAAACACTCGGAAAAGCCATCGGCACATACATGAATCAGCACGGCGCGACGACCCTGGTCCTTGGCCGGGACTGCAGACTCTCATCCGACGATTATGTGAAATGCCTGACAAACGGCTTGATTTCCACCGGTTGCCGGGTAATTGATATCGGCATCTGCCCGACGCCTGTTCTCTACTTTGCGATACGGCACCTGCAAACAGATGGCGGGGTAATGATCACCGCATCCCATAATCCCCCGGAGTACAATGGTTTTAAAGTTTGCAGGGGAACCGATTCCGTTCACGGCAACCAACTGCAGGAAATCCGGAAAATATCCGAAACCAAAGCCTTCGTGGAAAAACAGGGCGAAGCGGTCACCGCTGAAATAGTTTCTCACTATCACGACTACCTGCTCAATAATATCCACATCCCGAAAAAACTCAAAGTCGGCGTGGACGCGGGCAATGGCACGGCCGGCGTCGTGGCCGTGCCGATTCTTAGAGCCCTGGGGTGCGAGGTCCATGATATTTACTGTGACATGGACGGCCGATTCCCCAACCACGAAGCCGATCCCACGGTTTTAAAAAACATGAAAGACCTGATTGCTATGGTCAAAAGCAAGTCCCTGGACGTTGGTATCGGATACGACGGGGATGGCGACCGGATTGGCGTGATCGACCACAGCGGAGAAATTATTTATGGCGACCGTCTCATGATCATTTTCGCCAGGGAAATTCTCTCCAGAAAGCCCGGCACTGCTTTTATTTCTGAAGTCAAATGTTCCAAAACAATGTATGATGATATTGAAAAACACGGTGGAAGGGCCATTATGTGGAAAACGGGACACTCCCTGATTAAGGAAAAAATGAAGGCAGAAGATGCGGTCCTTGCCGGAGAGATGAGCGGGCACATGTTTTTTGCTGATCGCTATTTCGGGTTTGACGATGCAATTTACGCATCATGCCGGCT
>SLIE01000031.1 GCA_007135795.1 Desulfobacterales bacterium | reverse complement strand
TTTTGATTTTGGCCATAGCAAGGACCGTGTGATACGCCGCTATTATCGAGCTTCCACAATTTAAATGCATGGGGCGGCAGGGCCACGATAAACGCAATAGATCAACAATCTTTGATATTTTCGAAATCGTTTGCGCTAAGAGTTTAAACACTTAATTTTGTGTGTTTAAATTATTAAATTTTACCGTGCAAAAAATTAATATAACATTTAAATTAAGGATTTATTACTTTGAAAGGCCAAAAAAACCTCACTTTAGCAGCCTATGATGCCATCAAAGAAATGATGCTCAACTACGATATTGTACCTGGCCAAAGGCTTGTTTTTGTCGACTTGGCCAAAAAGCTAGGCGTTAGCCGCACGCCAGTCAATAATGCTTTGAACATGCTCGCCAAGGAAGGATACCTCGACTTCGTGCCCCACCAAGGCTATACCGTGCACAAATTAACCCGCGAAGAAGCCGAAGCTCTTTACGAATTACGGGAAATTATAGAAATCGGCACCATTGGTAAGGCCATCCGCCAAATGACACCTGAAAAACTGATCCACTTTGAAAAACAGAAACTCCAATTCGAGGAAGGGATCTCCAACCAGGTCCACCGCCAACTATTCGTGCTCGATGCAGAATTTCATGCCAGCATTATCGGCATGCTGGACAATCCCTACATAGTCGAACGCTATCGGGAAATCTGCCGACTCATCTTTTTGCGTTTCAGGACGGAAGACCTTAAGGTGTCCCGGATGCAAGAAGTCGCAAAAGAGCACGAATCGCTTTTCGAAGCTGTCCGCTTGCGTGATGTGGAACGCTCTAAAGATATACTCAAGTTCCACAACACCAACGCCAGGGAAAATCTATTTGCCATTATATTCAAAGACGAACAGGCGCTTCAAAACATTAAATCCCATTACATGGAACCTTCTCGGGCTATGCCACATTAACGCATGATGATTTCCAAAGCAATCGTGGTGGCAGAACACGATGACCAGCAATCCAGCTGACCGCCTGAGTTTTGTCACTTGCCATATACCGCTTGTAATATAATGATGCGGGTGCAATTGAAAAACAACATTTTTTCGATGACGGCGTCTGTAACGGATCCGCTGCTTGTCCATCTCGCAGACAATTGGTTCATCTTTATTCTGAGAAGTACAGAACGCTGCCAAAATTTTCGTATTTTTTCTTGGTTTTCATATCCCAATCAAAATATTACACTTCCTGCAACCTAAAATGATCATTCAAGGAGTCCACTGCCTGTCCACAGAAATGACGCTCACCCGACTGGCGCAGGCCCCTGATCCATGAAATAGCGAAATAATGAACAAACCAAATACGGCCTTGACAAGGATTAAAATTACATGTAACAGGGTGATTGAATCCTTGAAAAATTTTAAGTATTGTAACAAATATCGAAATATCTTCCTTGACATCAATTAAAATTGTATGTAATTATTCCATGAAAAGATCGACAAAAGCATTCCCAAAATATCTATTTACATAGAAAACGACAATTATTCCAGTTAATCAACAGTGGTTTTATTTTTTTATCAGACAGATAAAATTTATACCACAAAAATAGAAGTCGGTATAAAAGATAATGAAAAATTACATGCAAAAAATTAGCGACACTACAAAGCATCACCAAATTAATGCACTACCGCATGGCAGTGCATGTAAATCAAGTGTAATATATATCATAAGGAGATTCTTATCATGAAATGGGGAATGGTGATTGATCTGACAAAGTGCATGCGATGCCATGGTTGCGTAGCTGCTTGCAGAGTCGAGCACTTTCTGCCGCTCCGGATCACATGGGTCAAGTTGATTGCCTATGAAACCGATGAAGGCGGGGTTCTTGATGTAACCACTTTTCCAGTGCGCTGCAACCAGTGCAAGGAAGCGCCATGCGTAGATGTTTGCCCCACAGGCGCATCAAAACAACGGGCGGATGGCATTGTGGAGATCGAGGCAGACAAATGCATTGGCTGCCGTTATTGCGTGATTGCCTGTCCTTACCAGAACCGCACGTTTCTGTCCAAGGACAAGGATCCGGGCTATTTTCCCGGGTACCCGCAAACACGATTTGAGATCAAAGGCAAAAAACTTTACCCACACCAGCGTGGCACCACTACAAAATGTAACTTTTGTGCGGAAAAAATTGACTACGGACTGGCCAACGGTCTCACGGTCGGTATCGATCGGGATGCCACACCGGCATGTGTGAACACCTGCCAGGCTAGAGCGCTGACATTTGGTGACCTGGACGATCCCAACAGCAATATTTCCAGACTGATCGTCGAAAGAAAAGGCTTGCAACTTCAGCAGATTCTGGGAACAGATCCATCAGTTTACTATGTGGACGGCAAAATAGGCGGCAAAGACAATAAAGCCCCTGAAAGTGCCATGACCGGCAGTCATATTCAACATTTAAGCTCAGTGGAAGCCAGGGCAAAGAAGGTCTTCCCCGGGTCTAAAAAGAATTAACAGGAGGCGAAGCAATGCAAGCACGTCGTCAATGGATCACAACCCACGAATGGATGGTTCAACCAACAGCCCAGACGGAATGGATAGAGGGTCAAGGGATTCTCATCTGGATGGCAGAAGTTTTTTCAGCTTTGGGAATGGGCTTATACCTGGTTTCATTGTTTTTGAACAACTGGTGGGGCATGCTTGCCGGTTGGTTTATTATCGTCCTTTTGAAATTACCCTTTCATTTTTTCTACCTTGGTCGGCCCTGGCGTTTCTGGCGGGCCATTCCGCCATTTACCAACGCATGGAAAACATCCTGGATCGCCCGTGGTATGTTTTTTACTTCTGTTTTCGCCGGACTGGCAATGATACAGCTGATAACAACCTACTTGCTGGATCATAACATGGTTGCTGAATCCCTGGTCCCCGGTGTTCTCCTGCTCGATTGGGCCATGCGGATCCTGGCCGGTTTTTTTGCACTTTTGACGGGAATTTACTGTGGGTTCGTAATGAGCTATTGCAAAGCCATCCCTTTCTGGAATACCGGACTGCTGCCAATCGTGTTCGTGATCATGGGGCTTGCTGATGGCCTGGCCCTGATCATGGGCGTCGGTCTGATAACCGGCGGGGTCGACTTTCATGCAATCGAGGTGGCCAGCCAGTGGGCTCTGATCATCAACGCCATCCTGATCACCACTTACCTGATTAACGCCTCGTATCAATCGGCTACTGCGGAGTATTCCGTGATGCAGCTGATCATGGGCAAAGCCGCAAAAGCGTTTTGGATCGGCGTCATCTTATTAGGCATCGCCGTACCACTTACAATCTCACTACTTAGTATTTTTGTATTGGAATTCTCACCGGTACTGATGATACTGGCCGTCATCTCTCATACCATTGGCGCCTTTGCACTCAAGTACTGCGTACTAAAAGTCGGCATTTACAGACCAATAATCTCCAGGGTCCCTGTATACTAAAGGTAAAACCACTGACAGGGACGCGGTGTTACACATATACGAGGTTTTACAAGGAGGAAGCAAATGGCTTTAAGAAATGGAAAAGTGGTGTATTCAACCTGCAAAAGTTGCCATGGCGGTTGCGGTGTGAAGGTGACGGTAGAAGACGGCGTTCCAGTCCATATTGAAGGAAACCCGGATACCCTGACCCGCGGGACCATGTGTTCCAAAGGTCTGTCCAGCATACAACACATAGACAGCCCTTACCGGCTGAAATACCCCATGAAAAGAATCGGCCCCAAGGGTGAGGGAAAATGGGCAAGGATTTCATGGGATGAGGCGCTCGATACCATCGCTGAGAAAGTGAAGGAGAGCCAGGAAAAATACGGGAAGGAGTCTATCTCCATCTCTCAAGGAACCGGACGCGGCTACAACCGTTATATCCATCGACTGGCGCGCTCTCTGGGAACCGCCAACGTCATCAGCCCTGGATATGTATGTCACAGCCCTCGATTAGGATTGTACGGACTGGTTACCGGTTATGGCCGACTCTATTGCGATTATCATGGATGGGGCGGTGAGTTTCCAAAAACCCAGATTATGTGGGCAAAGCAGCTTGAAATCAGCAGTGCAGACTCTGAGATGTGCAACTGGTTTATTCAGTCCCTGGATTACTGCAAGAATCTGATAATTATTGATCCCAGGGCCAGTGCTTATGCCACGCGAGCAACGCTGTGGCTCCAGCCGCGGCCTGGTTCGGACTGCGCCCTTGCCCTGGGTATGATGCACATCATCATCAATGAAGGCCTCTGGGACAAGGAATTTGTCGAAGACTGGTCTTTTGGGTTTGAGGAGCTTAAGGAACGGGTCAAGGAATGGACCCCGGAAAAAACTGAAGAAGTCACCTGGGTACCCAAAGAAAAAATCATCCAGGCGGCAAGACTGTTCGCTGTTGATACGCCCGGGTGCATCCAGGTGGGAAGTTCCCTGGAAAGGCAGGCCAATTGCGGGCATACACTGAGGGCCATCACTTGCCTGATGGGATTGACCGGCAACATAGAACGTCCGGGCAGTATGGTCAGCTGGGTCTTGCCGGAAACCGGACTGATCGAGGACTTTTTCCTTGAACTGCCGCTAACCGAAGAGATGCAGAGCAAAATTATCGGCATCGATAAATTCAAAATGGGGGCTGCCCGAACATGCAACCCGGATACTATGGTCAAGGCGATTTTGTCCGGAGAGGCGCCTGTTCACGTATGGATCAGCGTCGGCGGCCAACAGATCGTGCACATGGCCAACACCAAGGAAGTGGTTGCAGCCATTGAAAAAATGGATTTCATGGTGCATGTCGACCTGTTCATGGGCCCCATGGCCCAGGCGGCAGACATGGTACTGCCGGCTGCTCACTGGCTTGAGCTTGATGATGTCTACGACATGCACCCGAGATTTTTTGTAAGCGCCCACAACAAAGTAGTGGACCCGCCGGGAGAAGCCCAATCAGATGCCTGGATTTTCAACGAAATCGGAAGACGCACAGCACCGGAACACTGGTTTGACACAATTGAGGAGTGCCTGGATTACCAAGTACGAAAAGGCATGGAAGGCAAGATGAAATGGAAGGACTTCAGTGAAAATCTGGTCTCCGGATGCTGGGGCAAGGACCAGACCTATTACAAGTACAAGACCGACTATTGGCGCGAGGGCGGCGGTTTTCCCACCGCAACCGGAAAATTTGAGTTCTACTCGATGCGAATGGAAGAACTGGGCTACGATCCTCTTCCTGTCTTCAGAGAACCCGGTGAAAGCCCTTACCGAACGCCGGAATTGTACAAGGAGTACCCGTTGGTTATGAGCAGCGGCTTCCGCCAGCCTTTCTACTTCTTAGGCCAGTATCGCAACATTCCCTGGCTGAGAAGTTTTATGGAATACCCCATGTGCCAGATGCATCCGGAAACAGCTGCCAAGTATGGCGTTTCTGATGGCGACTGGGTTTGGATCGAAACGCCGCGCGGAAGAATCAGGCAAAAATGCCGGACCTTTCCGGGCGTCCTCAAGGGAATGCTGATGGCGACCGCCAACTGGTTCTATCCTGAGGAACCGGCCAAAGGGTATCACGGGGTCTTTATCTCAAACCCCAACGTGCTGACGAGTAACAACCACCTGGATCCCATGTACGGATCACCTGATCTGACTTGCCTGCTGTGCAAGGTAACGAAGTGCGCCGAAAAGGATCTTCAAGACAACGTTTTCAAGACGGAAGAGTACGGATATGTTCAACGAACCAGCGAAAAATAAACTGGTTCAAGGGGGATGGTATCAAAAAGCAGTTTGATAGGCGATGCGACATTCAAATCCGTCGCTTGGGCTTTTCATGCTGGTGAACCCAGAAAACAACCAAGGAGAAGATTATTATGCCAAAAGATGACAGTTGCAAGGTCAACACCAAAGTTGACAAAACCGTCGTACGGGCCCTCGCCCTCGGCGGCCTGCTAGGCGGTAGCGATCCCAGCTGCGTGGATGTGAAGGATGGCAAGATAGTTCGTATCAGGCCCATGCATTTTGACTGGAAGTTTGATCGCGAATCATTCAACCCGTGGCAGTTTAAACGCGACGGCCATGTCCTGGAATCCAACTTCAAGGGGATGCCGTCTCCATGGTCGCTTTCCTATAAGAAGCGCGCCTACTCCCCCAACCGGATCAAATACCCGTTGAAACGAGTCGATTGGGACCCCAACGGAGACCGCAACACCCAGAATCGCGGCAAAAGCAAGTACGTCCGAATCAGCTGGGATGAGGCAACCGATATCATCGCTGCTGAAATCAAGCGTATCATAAAAGACTATGGTCCGTTAGCGATTCTTGCACAGGGTGACGGTCACGGCGAGTGCAAGACCATCAACACCCCCCATGGCCATCAGGCACGTCTGCTGGAAATGCTGGGCGGTTTCACCCAGCAGGTTCGTAACCCCGACAGCTGGGAAGGGTTTTACTGGGGATCCAAACATGTTTGGGGCCAGGGGATCGTCGGGATGATGGATCCTTCAGACAACGTTATGAAGGATATGACCGAACACTGTGACCTGGTGCTGTTCTGGGGCTGTGACCCGGAAACGACCCCCTGGGGGTTTGTCGGTCAATTTGCAAGCCGGCTTTGTTATTATTGGACCAAATGCGGCATCGAGCAGGTATACATCTGCCCCGACCTGAATTACGGCGCTGCTGTCCATGCTGATAAATGGATTCCCATTCTGCCCAACACCGACTCAGCCTTGCAGTTGGCAATTATTTACATGTGGCTCAAGGAAGGGACCTATAACAAAGAATACATCAAAACGCATACCATCGGTATGGACAAGGTGGAAGCCTATGTCATGGGCGAGGAAGACGGCATTCCCAAGACGCCTGAGTGGGCTTCCAAAAAATGTGGCGTACCCGAATGGACCATTAAGGCGCTTGCCCGTGATTTTGCCGCCAAAACCACCTCCATTGCCCATTATTTCGGTGGTTCCATGTTCAGAGGGCCATATTCGCATGAACCGGCCCGACTCGAGTGCATCCTTCTCGGCATGCAGGGACTTGGCGGCCCAGGTGTCCATCAGACGCAGATCACTTATGGTGGTATGCCACGCGCCGAATTGTTGAAAAGCACGCGTTTTTTCAACCCTTCATTGCCCGAACGCCTGACCAAACCCACGCTGACCACCATCCGGGCATGGGGCAAGCAGCTTATACCGAAAACCCTAATTCACAAGGCGATTTTGGATCCCCCTTTGAAGTTCTGGGGCAACGGCGGCATCGAGGAGATGGTTGACGACCAGTTTGTCGAGTACAATTATCCAATCGACAAAAAAGACGGCGGTACTGAAATTCACATGATGTGGACCGATACCCCGTGTCGTATTACCTGCTGGAACTGCGGCAACGAGACAATCATTGCCGAGCGCGACCCAAAGATCGAGTTCATCATCGCTCAGCACCCATGGCTGGAAAATGACTGTCTTTATGCAGATATCATTTTGCCGACCAACACGAACCTGGAAGTCGATGACATCGTCACCAATACCCGCCAGGGAACACAGCATCACAGCGTTATTTACATGAACAAAGCGATTGAACCCATTGGCGAGTCCGTGAGCGATTACGAGGCCGTGCTGTTAATTGCCAAAAAACTGGGCAAGGAGCAGGAGTATACAGAAGGAAAAAGCATCGCCGACCTTCAGGAAGAGGTATTCAGCAACATGGGTCTCGGGGAGCTTATCAAGTACGAAGAGTTTGTCGACAAACAATACGTTGTTCTGCCCACGGCCAAAGACTGGGAAGACGATGTGGTTGGACTGCGACCGTTTTATGATGACCCGGAGAAAAACCCGCTGCCCACCCCTACGGGGAAACTGGAGTTCTATTCACAACGCATTGCCGATGTTTATCCGGATGATGAGGAACGTCCTCCCATTCCCAAGTGGATCGAAAAGAGCGCCATGCATGATGAGCGCCAGTCTTCCTGGCGTGCCAACGCCTTCCCCCTGCTCCTGATGTCCAACCACGGTCGATGGCGGGTACACTCCCAGGCGGATGATATCTCCTGGAGCCGCGAAGTCATCACCTGCAAGGTAAAAGGATGGGATGGCTACATGTACGAACCGCTCTGGATTCATCCTTCAGAGGCTGAAAAGCGCGGCATACAGATGGGCGACATCGTTATGGTACACAACGAACGCGGTATTGTATTGTGCGGTGCCCGTGTCTGGGAGCGCGTCATGCCCGGTGTTGCATATGTTGATCACGGGGCACGCTACGATCCGATCATTCCTGGAAAAGTGGACAGGGGCGGTGCCATCAACACCATCTCCGGCGATTGGATTACTTCCAAACGCTGTGTCGGACAGGCCACCAGTGGTTACCTGGTTGAAGTGAGCCTGGTCACCGGTGACATGATGCAGCAGTGGCGGCGGGATTATCCCGAAGCTTTTGAACGCGAATACGACCCGGCATCCGGACTCCGGTTTGACGCCTGGGTACTGAAGGGAGGTAAGTAATGAAAGCCTTTTATGTTGATTTATCCGTATGCAACGGTTGCTATTGCTGCCAGATTGCCTGTAAAGACGAACACGTCGGCAACGACTGGACACCTTATGCCAAGCCCCAGCCAGATACCGGCCAGTTCTGGATCGGTATCGATGAGAAGGTACGCGGACAGGTGCCCAAGGTTAAAATAACGTATACACCCAAATTGTGCCATCACTGCGACGACGCCCCTTGTATCGCTTCATGCGATGTCGACGCGATCTATAAGCGCGAAGATGGACTCGTTATCATCGACCCGGAAAAATGTACCGGCTGCCAGCTCTGCCAGGCCGCCTGTCCGCACGATGAAATCTTTTTCAACGAAGGTCTGAATATTGCCCAGAAATGCACCGGTTGCGCGCACCTGCTCGACAATAGTCCAGAAGAATGGTCTGTTCCGCGCTGCGTGGACAATTGCCCGACTGCAGCCATTCAATTCGGCGAGGAAGCAGACTTTAAAGATTTTATTGCAGAATCGGAGTTTCTCAATCCCTCCGCCTGTACAAAATCACGGGTCTACTACAAACATCTGCCCAAGAAATTTGTTGGCGGAACGGTCTATGACCCCAAGGAAAAAGAAGTCATTACCGGCGCGAAATGCACGCTGAAAGACAGTGACTCCAATGAGGTGTTCACCGCTGAAACAGACCATTATGGTGATTTTTGGTTCAGGGGGCTGAAAGACAATCGAAACTTCAGCCTGACCATAGAAAAGAGCAGTGCCAAAAAAACCATTGATGGCATCGTTACAGATAAAGATCTTAGCCTTGGAGATATTCCAGTAGAACTGTAGCTGTCTTGTTTGTTAAAAACCCTTCCCCCGCAATTGCGGGGGAAGGGTTTTTCTTCTTGTTCAGGCACCACGGGCGGATCAGGATGCCGTGTTAATGTAGACGTCGAGCAATTGGTTGCCGATCATCTTTGCAAGTTGCTCGTACAAGACGGCCTTGTCTTTTGGTGAAGATTCCAGCAATTGAAGAAACGGGTCGCGTTCAATTTTCAACAACTCCGAGTCCATATCACAGAAGGCCGAGGCAGCGAACTCCTTGCGATGAATCAATGCGGACCAGCCGAAAAGCTCACCGGGCTGCTTTGCCGTGTACCACTTTCCCTTGCCGCGCTCCATGGTTACGCTTCCCTTGAGCAGGATGTAAAAAAAGCCCGCAGGATCGCCAACCTTAAAGAGGCTATCCCCTTCTTTACACGATATGTGCTGGGTCTGCTCAGTGACTTGTCTTACAAAGTCGATTTCCATACCCCAAAAAAGATCCCCTTGTCTGAGTTGCATAGCGCCTCCTTATTGTTTATGGTAATAACTTGCTTAATTGCGGGTCTCATTGAAACTTTCCTTTTGTTTATATACATAGCAACTGTCGTGCCATATACGTATTTTATTTTAAATCAAGTATATATAATTATCGCAAGTCTTATGTACCTTATATGGTGATTCTATTTATCATATATGGTA
>SLIE01000418.1 GCA_007135795.1 Desulfobacterales bacterium | reverse complement strand
GCCAGGGAGATTGCCGCACGAAGTTTCGCCTTCTATGAGCTCTATATCTTCGCTGCCATTCTATACGTTATTATTGTTTATGGCGTCCTTTGGGCATTCAAACGTATTGAACACCATTTGCACGCCTACCTTCGAACAGAAATATCCGAATAAATGAATAGAGCCGAACACATAAAAGGCGATCTGCTGCTCCTGCTCACGGCAATGATTTGGGGATCAGCCTTTGTGGCACAGAAGATCGGCATGGATCATATCGGCCCTTTCATGTACACAGGGATCCGATTTGCATTGGGCGCACTGGTTTTAACCCCGGTCATGCTCCTTTTAAGCCGTTACAGACCTCCGATAACCAACAAAGACCAAGGGCCATCACTCATTCTGGCAGGCATCCTGGCAGGGGTTGTTCTGTTCTCCGGCAGCATCCTTCAACAGGTGGGAATTATCTACACCACCGCCGGAAAAGCCGGCTTCATTACAGGGTTGTATGTGGTTATTGTACCGTTACTGGGTTTGTTCTGGGGTTTCCGACCGGGTTTGGGAGGCTGGGCCGGCGCTATTGTTGCGGTGACAGGGCTGTATCTGTTAACCGTGGAAAACAGTTTCAATTTGTCTTTCGGAGACAGCCTCGTTATCATGTGCGCTTTCATGTATGCCCTGCACGTGCTGATCATCGGCTGGCTGGCACCCCGGGTGGATGTTCTCAGACTGGCCATCATTCAATTCTGGGTGTGCTCCGGCCTGAGCCTTGCCATTGGCGTTGTGGTGGAGGAAATGACATGGGCTGCCCTCAGGGGAGCGGCCGTACCGATCCTTTATGGCGGCGTGCTGTCCGTAGGCGTCGGGTTCACACTGCAAATTGTGGCGCAAAAAAAGTCACCCCCCACCCATGCGGCGATCATTTTCAGCCTGGAAACCGTTTTTGCCCTGATGGCGGGCCTGTTAATCCTGGGTGAAACCCTTACTTCAAGGGGTTGGGCCGGTTGTGCCCTCATGCTCTCCGGCATGCTCATGGCTCAGTTGCAAATGCAAACAGGCAGTCACCGAAACAAAGGTATTTAAAGCCCTGTTTTCAGTGATGCGCAGATCCCTGTGCATTGTCGCGGCGACCTTTTACGGAAGCAATCCGAATCAACATAATATTACATGACAGTTGCTGTAGTGTGAGTATAACCCGTGCCTGAACGAAAACCGTCTATCTTTCTTGATCTTGCCGAACATTCTGGTTGCGCTCAGGGACTAACCCGCAATTTTGAAAATCAAATATGCGTGCATCCGCTTTGACTTTGAATATATACCCGTTATGCTTATAACAGGTGACACTCCTTACATTAAAAACCCAAGCGATCTGCCATCAGATGGCAAACAAGGGGGCAAGCATGGCTGTAAAAATCATTATCCGGCGAAGTATTCCTAAAGAAGCAAAGCAAGATGTCTATCCGTTACTAATGGAATTGAGAGAGCATGCAAAAAACCGGGATGGTTATGTTTCAGGTGAAACTTTACGAAACTACGATAATCCGGAAGATTTTCTCGTCATCAGCACCTGGCGGTCGGTTGACGACTGGAAGATGTGGGAGAGCAGCCCGACAAGAAAAGAACTTCAAAATCAAATCGATGTATTGGTGAACAACCAAACCGAATACGGCATCTATTACTATGCATGAAAAAAGACAGTTGCCATTGCCGGCAATGTGTCAAAAAAACAAATTAAACAAGATGGTCGCCTCTGTCCAATAATAACCCCGCTCTTTTCGCCTTGAAACGTCAGCGGATATGGCATGATTGGCCGTTATTGCAAAGCTCTGCGCAATACCCGCCTGAAATTCGTTATACGCATCACCCATTCCAAAATATAGATTGCGCCCGTAAGCATGCACATTCCATGCATCCTGGAACTGTTTTAAAATACCCGCTGAAGCACCAATACCTAGCGCATGATTCTTTTCCAGTGCCCCGCCAAAATTCGCGGCCGTTTCCAGCATTGCATAGGCGACGCCCAGAGAGCCGAGATCAAAGGCAAAACCGCTTCCCGGATTGAGTTGATAAACAAGGGACCGGCCGCCGGCATCACCGGTAACCACCCGTTTCAGGCCGGTACTCACCTTCCATGACAGGGGCTTGAAAAAATGATTCCGGGGAGAGATGGAGACGATATCGATCAGGTCAAATCGCTCGAGCCTGAGCGTACCACTGCCCATATCGTAACGCAGCACGGTGTCGGCAAAAATTATCTGGGAGTTTTTCACGTAACCGCCCGGATAATCCATAATGTGGTGGTATGCCGGCCTCAACCGAAGCTCGAAAAAACCATCGCCGTCAAAAATACCGGTTCCCCCGGCCAGACGTGCCGACCCATGCCCCTGGTCCGGGGGGAGGGGTGTTTCAATTGAATAAAGCGCTTCCCCCACCGGCAACCCCAGCCGACTGCGCATATTAAGGATTTTCAAGTACCGATTGCGATAGGTTTCCCTGCTGATCGACCCTTTGGTATACAAATACCGCACATATTCCGCGGCAAGTTCGCATACGAGCATCTTTTCCCGATCCGGGAACCCTGTTTCTCCAAATGTTTCATATGAAAATGCATCATTGTCTTCGGTGGCAAGCGAAATGGCAATATCTCTTCCATTGCCTGACATCAGGGAGGCCAGATGGTTGATTTTCGTTGTTTTGGAGGGTCTGTAAACAACCTCGTCACTAATCAGTCCGGCTTTTCTGATCTGTCTGATCGAATCGAGCGGGATGACCCACATGGCCGCTTCATCCGTCAGATTTACCGAAGGACGCGCAACTTCAAGAAGAAGGTAGAGCAGATAGGAACAATTCTTTGTGAAAAAGTAGTACCGGCATCCAATGGTGTCCCATTCCCGGATATGCAACATCATCCGACGGATTTCCGTTTCCGTTAAGTTCAGGCGATATTCCCATATATCCCGATGATCCAGATCATTGTACTGTTGCAGCTTGACATAATACGGCAAGACGGAAAAATACCCGCGGTAAAGCCCAAACAACCCCTTGATCGCAAAGGCGGGACCAAACGTTTCATCTGTTTCCGCTGCGTAACTGACCGAATAGGCGAGCAGATGGGTCTTGTCTTTGGTTTCAATGGTCAGCAGCGTATGACCGAACATGGATGCCGGACTGTTGATATGAGAGGTGGGAAACGCCAGGGTGGCGGATTTCGGCGCATTTTCAACCATGAATGCGTCAAATTCAGTACAGCCGGGAACCGGCATCCGTGACAGATCAAGCGCCAACTGCTCTTTTATCCATTCAAACCGGGCAACAAATCTACAGGCGGCCGTTTCTTTCTCATCCCCTTCACTTCCGGGTGTTTCGAAAAATGCCCGGATGGTTGCCAAAAGCTCAGCTTCAGGATTTGTGCGACCATTTACGGCCAGAAAAAATTTCGGATCGTCTATAATACTCTTAAATCCGAAAAGGCTTTTTTTGTAGTGTACCAACACATGCCAGTAATGCTTTTCATGGAGTTCTTTTTCCCGTGCCGATTTCAGTACTTCGGCCTTGTAATCCAATATTTCACAATCCCCGGGCATTTGTCCGGCATAAAGATCCGGGACCCGATATGCGTCAGCTACGAAAAACACAAACAGGCCAATAAAATAAATGGAGATAGCACGGTTAAAAACCCTGTATCTCCATTTTGTATAAGTGATCATATAATCTTACCATGCCGGAGGCCTCGGTTTTTGATTATCGATGCTCCGGCGACTAAACAACAGCGAAGAAAAATAAGTAAGAACGACCATCCGTCGACATAAGTGAGCGATGATAAAAAGCGTTCACGTTTTACCCGCGCTTACATGCGTGCCTGTATACCGCTTAATACTTCTGTGCTGGTAACTTCCGAAGAAGAATAAATTGCCGGAAAGCCATCCTGAAGCCGTGAATAAAAATCGTTTCGGCGATCTTTGGGGATCTCCATTAATACGGCAAGCGTATCGAGGTATTCCCCATAACCTCTTGCGATATCACTGGCCAGGCTGTCCATGTTATTGGCGATGAAAATTTCACTTTGCTCAAGTTGCACAAAGGTATCAGGTTTGTCACATCTCAACGTGCCGAATGTGATACCAAAAGTTTGATTTGCAAAAATACCGTTGGTCGTAACAGCCAGAACCTGGAATAGCAAGCCTTCCTGATTTTCCATTAATACCGCGCCAAGGCCGCACCCGGTATTATTCTGGATGGCAAAACTATTGCCGACAGGAATCAACAGAACAGATAAAACAATCAATGCCGCCAGTGTCTTTTTCATGGGGCCCCTCCTATTTTAAGGTTTAAGTTTCCGTTAACAGGCGGTTGCACGAATCAAAAATCAAACCCTGCATGCGTGATGTCCCAGATATCTATTAACGGTCTGTCGTTAAAGGAAAGTAATACCCGAAGCGCGCCAGAACGTATCGGTTTTCACCACTTTCAATCCTGTTACCCGTCTCGGGAAGGTGCTTTAATTATCCAAGTCTTTACATTCCTGCAAATAGATATTGATCAATAAAGCTGATTTCATTCAGGCATAAGTTAAAAGTTAAGAAGTCATCCGACAGATGGCAATTGATTCGTTGAAATAGTATCGTATTTGAAAGTGTCGCTGATCTTTTAAAACAAACCGTGTTCTGCTCGAAAAGGGATTTACATCGTGGGAGTGGCGCTGAAAGTTTCTACGAAGGGATGAAGCGGATTGGCAACGCTTTAACCTTGACAATCTCATAAAAGTCGCGATCAGACGGCTTTTTAAAAGGTATGAATCAAGGCTTGCGAATTTTTGAAGAATGTACAGTACTTAATTGTATGTGTATGTCTACAAGGCGTAAGCCGCAAATTCTGAGGCGGCGGAATATATAGCTTCTTACGAAGTCGCCAGCTTGACTTGGTTACACGTGACGGTTTCAACAACCCGGTGTATTCCATAACGCTTATAAATTAGGAACGCGCTAACCGGACTCAGACGATTCGCCGGATTTTTCCTCTGGTTTTTTTTGGGCATGGACCAATCCCGTCTTTTCCATAAGGGATGCGTGAAGTTTCTCAAGGTTTGCTTTTGCAACCTGGAAGCGATTGCGCTCATCTCCCTCAAGGGTACGGCCCGGCGGGGTTTTCACGGTAGCCGGATTGACGTGACTTCCCCTGTGATGAACTTCGTAATGAAGGTGCGGCCCCGTGGAGGCCCCTGTTGAACCGACATAACCGATTACCTGCCCCTGTCTCACACGCACACCGCTCCTTATGCCACTTGCATACCGGCTCAAATGCGCGTAGGCAGTATGATACTCATTTGGATGGCGTATCCGGATATAATGGCCATAAGATCCGTTTCGCCCGGCTTGTTCGATCACGCCGTTTCCCGCAGCCATGATCGGCGTACCCGTGGGTGCTGCAAAGTCAAGTCCCTTGTGCATCCTGTTAAACCCCTGGATGGGATGGCGTCGCATGCCATACCCCGAACTGATTCTGGCACCATCTATAGGCGTTACCATCAGGGTTTTTCTGACACTCTTCCCATCGGCATCAAAAAAATCCGTCTCCCCGTCCAGTGTTTCATAGCGATAAATAGGCAATGACCGTCCCCTGGTATCGAGGGATGCAAACAAGACTGCCCCGGTTTTGATAAAATCACCTTCTGTATTGATCTTTTCCTCGTAAAGTACTTCGACCCGGTCACCGGGTCGAATATCTCTTTGAAAATCAACATCAAAAGAATAGGCCCGAATCACCTGCATCAAAATGTCCAGGGGCAAGCCGGCATCAACTGCGCCCTGGTAAAGACTTGAATTGATCTCGACCATGGCTGTGGTCGGTCGGGTCTCGAGGGTTATGTTGTATTCCCTTGCCATTAATCCAAGATCCGTACAGTTTATAAGCTGTACCTCCCGCCCCACGGCGAGCTCAAGGCGAAGTCCTTGAAAAACAGGCTCAAAATCTTCGGTATCATCCTCGAACATGAGGTGTAATGCCTGGCCCTGCCTCAGATTTCGCGGATCAAAAACCTCCTTGAGGATATTGACCACCCTGAATGATTCTGATGTGGCAAGCCCGGATTTCTGCAAAATATTGATCAGGGTATCCCCGGGAGCAATCCGAATCACTTTTTCTGTTAAATGATCTCCGAGTCTTAAATCCCATGGATCAAGATCAGCCAGGTTCAAAACGCCGGCATCGGGTTCAACAGGAATTTCCTCCTTCCCCCCGGAAAAATTCTTTCCAGGTTTATCACCGACGTACGTCTTTGCCGCATCGTCAGAGATGTACGCTGTTTCCATTAAAGGCGCGCCATCTTTCTGAACCATATAATAACCAGCCGACAAAAAAAGAAGAAGCATACCGAAAAAAGCATATTTTGCTCTTTTCATCCATCCGATAATTTTGTGCCTGGTGCGTATGTGTGTTGTTTCATGTGAGCGGTAATAATAAGACATGCAATAACCCCTGATCTAAGAATACAGAAATCCGGTAGTATATAGTTAATCTACTAAGCATGATTTATAATTTGTTGAAAATAAAAATTCAAGCGAAAACTTTTGCCTAAAAAATCAAAACAGAGCAATAGCAGTATCTCCTCAATACAAAGAATGATTATACTATGCAACGCTTAATTTTAGTATTTAACTACTTGCTATTAAATCCGTAAGTTAAAATTAGAAAAAAATGATCTTCGGTTTGATCGTTTCCATAGGCGATATTACTGTTTAAGGATAACGATCTGTATTTAATTTTGCAAAATCGCATCACTGATTCAGTTTTTAAAAGAAACTGCTTCAATGGGAGCCGATAATGGAAGAATCAGGAGAAATATCACGAACCACACCAGAATCACAACTGGAGGAAGGATGGTTCCACCTGGACGTGCATCCCCCGGTTTTTTTCTTTTCCGCCGGCTTTATTCTGTTTTTCGTGATTATTACCCTTGTCTTCCAGGAGCATATGGAAGCCGTGTTCCAGCAGGTGCAAGCCAGCATCTCGGATTATGCCGGATGGTTGTTTATCTGGACGGTCAACATTGTCTTAATTTTCATCCTCGTCCTCCTGGGCGGCCGGTTCGGCAATATCCGGCTGGGAGGACCGGATGCACAACCCGAATTTTCAACGCTTGCCTGGTTTTCCATGCTCTTTTCCGCAGGAATGGGGATCGGGCTGCTTTTTTACGGGGTGGCCGAGCCCATGTTCCATTATGCGGCAAACCCGCTGGCCCAGCCCGGCACCCTCGATTCTGCCCGTTGGGCCATGGATATCACATTTCTGCATTGGGGGCTTCATCCCTGGGCAATTTATTCCCTGGTAGGTCTCTCTTTGGGTTTTTTCGCATTCAACAAGGGACTTCCCCTTTCTATTCGCACCGCCTTTTATCCTCTGTTCGGGGAGAGAATATACGGCTGGATCGGAAACGTGATCGACATCCTGGCCACCGTTGCAACGCTGTTTGGCGTGGCAACATCACTGGGCCTTGGCGTACAGCAGATAAATGCGGGGCTGGACCACCTGCTGGGAATCGGCCAGACAGTAACCATCCAGGTGCTTCTCATCGCAAGTATCACACTGGTTGCAACATGGTCGGTCGTGAAAGGTCTGGACAAGGGAATTCGCCGGTTGAGCGAAATCAACATTTCCATTGCCGCACTTCTGGCCCTGTTTGTTCTTTTGCTTGGTCCCACCCTCTTTATCATGAACGCCCTTCTGGAAAACATCGGGTATTACGTGCAGTACTTGCCCCTGCTCAGTACATGGAACGAGACTTATGAGCGGACCGAATGGCAGCATGGATGGACCATTTTTTACTGGTCCTGGTGGATTGCGTGGTCACCTTTCGTTGGCATGTTCATCGCCCGCGTTTCTCATGGGCGTACAATCCGGGAGTTCATCCTGGGTGTGCTCCTGGTTCCGACGTTTTTCACATTCCTTTGGATTACCATATTCGGCAATACAGCACTTTTCATCGAAATGTTCGGGGCAGGCGGAATCTCCGTCCTAGTACAGGAAAACATTCCGGTTTCTCTTTTCGTTCTTCTCGAGCACTTCCCGTTGGCGCTTATCACATCAACGCTTACAATTTTTGTAATCATTACTTTTTTTGTAACATCTTCCGACTCCGGTTCCATGGTGATCGATATCATCACTTCCGGGGGAAATCCGAATCCACCGGTCCTTTCGAGACTTTTCTGGGCTATTATGGAAGGTGTGGTAGCTGCGGTGCTCCTCCTCGGCGGGGGACTTGTGGCCCTCCAGACCGCAACGATCATAACAGGACTGCCGTTTGCCATCGTAATTCTTGGTATGTGCCTGTCGCTGTATCGCGGGTTGTCCGAATATTCAGGCCCGCAGGAGTTTACCCTTGGGGAACCACCTGCCACCGAATTCAGGATAAAGACCAAACCACCGCTGGACAAAACCTTCGGCAGACGGCGGTTGTGGTAGGTACTTGTAAAAAGGCCAAACAATGCAACGTATTATGCACCAGGAGCAAAACGATGAACCCTCAAAATCGGATGTTGCTATATGTGCTTGTGGCATCTCTTTTCATTATGCCCCTGGCAGGAACAAAAGGGGCCAGGAATGCCGTAGAAAAAAACCCTGTCCGCATTGCTTATGCCAATTGGGCATCGTCCGTGGCCAGCGCCAACCTGGCAAAAGCCGTTTTCCAGGAAAAACTCGGGATGGACTGCGAGTTGGTGCCAATGCCCATAGACATGATATGGACGGCAGTCGCCGAAGGGGATGTCGATGCCATGCTTTCTGCCTGGCTTCCTGACACACACGCCCACTTCAAGGAACAATTTGGTGAACAGGTTATCGATTTAGGCCCCAACCTGTTTGGTACCCGGACCGGGCTGGTGGTCCCTGCCATTATCCCGGGGCGTACGGCCACCGGCCCCGGTATCCGGGAACCCTATATCACCATCGATTCCATCTATGAACTAAGGGATTATGCCGAAAAATTCAATTACCGTATCATCGGTATCGAGCGGGAGGCCGGCATTACACGCCAAACCGAAAAGGCGATGAATGCTTATGGACTGGCGGGTTTCGATCTTGTGGAAAGCAGTGAAGCCGAAATGATCATGGCACTTTCCCGTGCCATCCCGCATCAGCAATGGATCGTGATAACCGGATGGATTCCCCACTGGATCTTTGCTCGTTGGAATCTCAAATTTCTGGATGATCCGCAAAACATATACGGAGAAAAAGGTCATATCAACACGATCGTCAGGGTGGGTTTAAAAGAAGACAGGCCTCAAGCCTTTCGATTTCTGAACAATTTTCAGTGGACACCTGAAGAAATTGGACAATTGATGCTGTGGATCGAAGAAGACAAGGGACGATTTCCGTATGACAAAGCGCTCAGGTGGATACGCACCCATCCGGATCGAGTCGAGAACTGGATTTCGGAGACCGGTTTTTAATTTTGGTCCCATGTTGATGCACTCGTATAAAGTACAAGCGCAACTTACACTATTACAATAGGATATTTATGCTGCAAGATATCTACTTTCGATATAAAGGTGCCTGTATGATGCTGTTTCAGCGTGAAGGAAACGAGGTTGCGTTTCGCGGAACAGCTTTTCTGATTCACCCGGAAGGATATCTGCTCACGGCAGCTCACCTGATAACAGGCCATCAGCATTTAATGGTCGTTCAAATGGATGAAACCGAAGGCTTTTCACCCGTGCGCACCGAAACCGTGAGCCCGTATCCCGTCAATGTCAAGCAACTGGACATGGATCGGGACCTGGCGCTGCTCAAATTCGAACAAAACATTGAGATTTCAATGCCCACGCATGTCATGGGGGCCCCCGATCAGGTCTCTATAGGACATTCCGCGGCCTGCATCGGTTTCCCGTTCGGATACTATTATATTTACAATCAGCTGATACAACAATCGGTGATCTGCTCCAAGATATTATCGAAAAACAAAACAAGATTGTTTTTATTCGATACGGTGGTCCATGACGGCCACCGGGGAGCACCCCTTATCAATATCCATGACGGACGGATCATAGGGGTTGTCGG
>SLIE01000206.1 GCA_007135795.1 Desulfobacterales bacterium | reverse complement strand
TTGCCGGAAATGATATTGATGTAAAAATCGAATACTCATGGGGCGCCACAGAAGGGAAGGTGGTATCCGGACTGGCCGATGCCATCGTGGAAATCACGGAAACCGAAAGCACCATCCGTGCGCACGGGCTTCGGATCATTCATGAAATGATGCAGACCAACACGCAATTGATCGCAAATCACGAGGCCTGGACCAACCCGGTCAAACGGAAAAAAATCGAGCAGATCGCGCTGCTTCTGAAAGGGGCACTGGTCGCCGAGAAACTGGTTGGCATCAAGATGAACGTCCCGGAAGACAAACTGGAACAGATCGTTTCCCTCGTCCCTTCCCTGACCGCACCGACCGTGGCAAAACTGTATCATACCGAATGGTATTCTCTTGAATCCATTATCAGCTCGGACACGGTAAGGGATCTGATACCGGTGCTTCTGGAAAACGGTGCCGAAGGGATCATTGAGTACCCCTTGAACAAAGTGACATAAAACAAGGTACAGAAATCCGTTACCGGGGAAATTTAAAGTGATAATAAAGTCCGCACTATTCATCAAAAGTGCTGTTAAACCAGGACAATACCCTGACACGGTTTTGCCGGAGATTGCTTTTGCAGGTCGATCCAACGTGGGAAAATCTTCACTGATCAATACCCTGGTGAACCGTAAAAACCTGGTTAAAACAAGCTCGACACCAGGCAAGACCCGGCTGATCAATTTTTTTGAAATCAACGAAACATTTATTTTTGTCGACCTGCCGGGATACGGGTATGCCAAGGTGTCCAAACAGGAACGCGCCCTCTGGGGCCCGATGGTCGAATCCTACCTCACCGGGCGCAACAAGCTGAAAGGATTGATTCTTCTGCAGGATATCCGGCGTAATGCCGAAAAGGAAGAAAATGAGCTGATGGATTTCCTCGATCATATTGGTCTTCCTTTTTTATACATACTGACAAAGGCGGATAAACTCTCCAGAAATCAACAGTTTTCCCGCCTGAAACAGCTCAGGGAAACCATTTCCCTGGGAGAGGATGGATTTGTCACGTTTTCGGCAAAAACCGGTCAGGGGAAGGATCTGATATGGCAAAACATCATCCGGATGCTCGACGCCGATGATGACAACCGGGAAGATCCCGGCAAACCAGATTCACCAGGTTATACAGGGGTAAACCATGAACAGCAATCATGATCATTTTTCCGGGTTCAAGTCCGGATTTGCCGCCATCGCCGGAGCTCCCAATGTCGGAAAATCAACACTGCTAAACCGTCTGATCGGCGAAAAAATCTCCATTACCTCTCAAAAACCGCAAACCACGAGAAACCGGATTCTTGGGGTGATGCACGGGGAAAACTCCCAGATTGTGTTTCTGGACACGCCCGGCGTGCATGCCTCGGACAAGATCTTCAATCAAAGAATTGTTCAAATTGCACTTAGCGCCATGGATGAAGTGGATCTTATTCTGGTGGTAATCGATGCATCGAGCCCGGACCCCAAATCCGAATCCATGATTGTCGAGAAGCTGAAAAAACGTCCCGGCACACCGGCACTTCTTGCCATCAATAAAATTGACCTGGTTGACAAACCAAGTCTTTTGAGGATCATTGACAAATGGACCCGGCTGTATCCCGCTTTCGAGGAAATCGTTCCCATCTCCGCGCTTGACGGAACTCAGGTTGACCGACTCACCGGGGCCATGCGGGATCTCCTATCCTTTGGACCGCCTTACTTCCCGGAAGACGCCCTGACCGACATGCCCGAGCGATTTATCGTGTGTGAAATGGTTCGGGAAAAAGTTTTTGAAAATACCGGCCAGGAAGTCCCTTACGGCACGGCTGTCACCATCGAGGATTTTTCGGAAGATGAAAACATCATCCGGATCCATGCGGCCATCCATGTGGAGCGGGACTCCCAGAAAGGGATCATCATCGGGAAAAAGGGCGAGATGTTAAAAACCATCGGCACGACGGCACGAATGGATATTGAAAAGCTCCTCGGGACAAAGGTATTTCTCAAGCTGTTCGTCCGGGTGGAAAAAAACTGGAGCCGGGACGCCAAGGCGATTCGGAAACTCGGCTACTGATGATTCTGTCATATCATCCGTGTTATGTCGGTGATGAAAACCGCTTGTGCGCGGGGCGCCATCCCGACGATAATGATGCGGCAACGATGCGAAGCGCTGATGCGATAATCCTCCCCCAGGGATGCAGTGCCCCTTTGTTTGAAATGGCCGCGTCAAACTGCAAACATGTTTTCCCCGATTACACGAACCGGTTCCGGTTTCCCGGTAAAATCGGCCAGGCATCGCTTTTCAGACACTACAAAGTCGCCCATCCTGAAACCCTCTCCTTTGAATCAATGGCAATGTTTCATCGTCAATTCGAGCCCGGAAAATTTCATTCACCATTGGGTTACCCCTTTGTGTTCAAATTTTCGTGGTCCGGCGAAGGAAAGTACGTATGGCGGGTGGATGACCTGGCGGCGTTTCAGTTACTTACCGAAAAAGCGGTTTTATTTGAAAGCACCGGGCAGAATGGGTTTTTACTCCAGCGTTACATAGAAACCCACGGGCGCTCACTGCGCGTGGTCGTCATCAACGAAACATGCATCGCTTACTGGCGCATACAACCGGACCCCGCCCGCTTCGGATCCCAATGCGCCCAGGGGGCAACCATCGATTATCGCTTGCACCCGGTCCTTCAGAAAAAGGCAATCGTCGCGGTACTGGACTTTTGTAAAAAAACCGGGATTAATCTTGCTGGGTTTGATATTATTTTTGACGTTAACGACCCGTCCGCAACACCACTTTTTCTTGAGATTAATTATTATTTCGGCAGGCGGGGATTGGGTGGCTCCGAAGGCTTCTACCAAATTTTATGCCCGGAGATCGATCGATGGCTTTCCGGATTAAACTTTAAAATATGATTAAGTTACACAGTGAATTGCCATGTATATACCTGAAGAAGATGAATTAATAAGAGAAAAAAGCCAGGCCAGGGAACTGAGACGGTCCCAATGGTGGAAGCGCCGTTGTGCCAAAGGATTATGTCATTACTGTGGTCAGCGTTTCCCCCCCGGCACGTTGACCATGGATCATGTGGTACCCATGTCAAGAGGCGGAAGAAGCGTAAAAGGCAATGTCGTACCCTGTTGCAAGGAATGCAACACCGCAAAAAAGACAATGCTCCCCATGGAGTGGGCGGCTTATCTCAATAATGTCGAACCTGACTGATACCATTGATCAATCATCATGAATCAGTACGGCGCAAAGGCTTTTTCATCCTGCCACGACTGACCTGTCAACAGCCCCGGATACGCTTCAAAGTTACCCAATGGTCTTACAAAAGTATATCTGGCCGGATCTTTTACCAACATTCTGAAAGCCTCCCCCGTGTTTCCGCCAAGAATGGAAAAAGGAAGCGAAACCGTAAAAATAACGGTCCCTGTCAAAAGTGCCGCAAATCCCACCGGACGCGCCGCCAACGTATCGGCCACCATGACGCCGGGATCCGGTCCACCTTTTTCAACACCCCCCCTTCTGAATTCACTGCCTATTGCCTGGTGTCCACTGGAAACGATTAAGAGTACTGCCACGATCGATATAACGAACCCTTTTTTAAATCTTGAATGTTCCATTTTTCCCCCTTTTATACCTGTTTACGCTATTTTATATCAGGAAAGCAGGAGATCGGCAGGTTCCTCCGTCTGTGCTACGGGCTTGACAACAAAGACAAAACACATATAAAATAAGCTCGATACGGAGATAGAGAGATGGTTCAGGTCCAAAGGATCAGATAATTGCAACAGATGACGGTTGGTTAAATCAATTTTGAACCCGATACCTGCTTAACAGATCACATATTTATACTGAATACTGTATTGTGGCGGTCGCGCATATTCATATAGTAATATGACATCACTGTATCGTCAATTTTATTGCTTGATAACCAACTGCCCGACGGAGAGGAAGATCTCTTCAAAAATTTTCATATCACGCTTACTTTTTTATCAGCACAATATCTCTAAAACGCCCAGGAAATATTTTCCTGTGTATTAAAGACAAGATTCATCGAAATCTTTAAAGTTGTTTCAGGCGGGAAAGACTATGACAAACTTACACTGTGACTGCCTGCGTTGCAGCAACAACAGCAACATCGGTTTTGTAGCCACCCGGATAGCCGGTACCGACGGCGTTTCCCTGGAAACCATGAAATGGGCGAAGATCTTTGAAAACGACGGCTTTCGTTGCTTTTATTTTGCAGGAGAGCTGGACACCCCCCCGGAAAATTCATATCAGTTTAAAAAAGCCCACTTTACACATCATGAAATTGTCGATGTTTACAGAAGAAGCTTTGACATGCGCCATAGAAGCCGGTCGACAACCCGGAAGATCATGGCCCTGAAAGAAGAGATAAAAGATCATCTCTACGATTTTATACAAAAATATCATATTGATTTGTTCGTGGCTGAAAATTCCGTGACAATCCCGCTTAATATCCCCCTCGGACTGGCGCTTACGGAAGTCATATCGGAAACCGGCATCATCATGATTGCCCACCACCACGACTTTTACTGGGAGCGTCCCCGTTTCATGACCAATTCGATATGGGAATACCTGGACATGGCTTTTCCGCCGCGTTTGAGCCATATCCACCATGTGGTCATAAGTTCCGCCGGAGACAGCCAACTCGGGTTCCGGAAAGGTACCTCGGCAATCATGATCCCAAACGTCATGGATTTTGAAAACCCCCCGGAACCCCTGGACGACTATGCATCCGATGTCCGGGAAGCTTTTGAGATTGCAGATGATGAGTATTTTATACTACAACCCACACGTGTGATCCAGCGAAAGGGAATCGAGCATGCAATCGAACTTGTCAGTCGGCTTGAGATGAAAGCGAAACTGATTATTTCTCACGCCTCCGGCGATGAGGGGTACGACTATCAACGGCGCATACAGGAATATTCACACATGCTGAACGTGGAAACGATATTTGTGTCCCGGCTGATTAATGAAAAACGGGGGTTCACGAAAAGCGGCCGGAAAATATACACTCTGGCGGATGTGTATCCACATGCGGACCTGATAACCTACCCTTCCACTTTCGAGGGTTTCGGCAATGCGTTCCTGGAGGCCCTTTATTACAAGAAACCCATCGTGGTAAACAGTTACTCCATTTATTCAACGGATATCAAACCAAAGGGTTTCGATGTTATTGAAATGGATGGTTACGTGGATAATGTTGCCCTTGCCAAGACGAGGAAGGTACTTCAGGATCCGGTTTACAGGCAGCACATGGCTGAACATAATTTTGACACTGCCAGGCGCTTTTACTCCTACACTGTTTTAAAGCAAAAATTGCGTGGCGTAATGGCTGAGATATCTCCTTGTACGCGCTAAATCCAATGGAAACGATTAAAAATGCTTCGGGAACTTTTTATTAAAAACTTTGCCATCATCGATGAACTACGGGTTCATTTTTCGGAAGGGCTGACCATTATAAGCGGTGAAACCGGTGCCGGCAAATCGATCATCATTTCCGCATTGAACATATTGCTGGGAAGCCGGGCAGATTCCGGCATGATTCGATCCGGAGCGGAAACAGCGGAGCTGGAAGCCCTGTTTGACATCGAGGCGGGCAGCATCGCAACTCATCTCCTTGAAGCGCAGGGATATGAAGAGACTTCTCAGCTCGTCCTGCGACGGGTACTCTCCGCAGAAAACCGTCATCGTATCTACATCAACGGCAGAATGGCCACAATGACCCTGCTTACTGCAATTACAGAAAATATTGCCGGAATATCAGGGCAGCATGAACACCTCAAGTTGCTCAAAGAATCCGAGCACATGAAAATACTGGACCGGTTTGGAGAATTGACGGAATTGCAGGGATCTTTGCAAGCGTGCCACGCGGAAATCCTTCCTGAAATAAAAAAACTGGAAGAGCTTCAGTCGGCCAGGCAAAGCAGGGACGAAAAAATCGAACTGCTCGAGTATGAGAAAAACGAAATAGAGGAAGCCGCGGTGCAACCGGGTGAAGACGAAGCCCTCACGCAGGAACTGAACCGATTGAAAAACGCACAGCTTCTCTATGAAAGCATCGGCAACGGGATCGAAATCCTGTACAACCGGGAAGGCGCCATATCAGATCAATTGTCACATGTCGTAAAGGATGTTGAAAGAGCGGCCCAGATCGACGCCACACTCTCGGATGCCGCACAGTCCCTTGAAGGGGCGCTTCTTCATATCCAGGACATTGCACATCAATTGCGATCATATCTCGACTCGATTGAATTCGACCCCGCGCGCACCGAGCAGATCGAAGCCAGAATGCATGTCATCAACCGGCTAAAGCGGAAATACGGTTCCACGATAGAAGATCTTTTCTTGCGACACGAGCATATACTGCAGGAATTATCCGGCACGCAAAGCATGATCGATCAGATTCGTCTTACCCGGTCCGGTCTTGAAGCGCTTAATGAAAAACTTGTGGAGACTTCACGACAACTTACTGAAAAACGACGGGCTGCAGCCGCACTTCTTGCAAAAAAAATGGAAATGGAGCTTACTTCACTCAACATGCCGGACACGCGTTTTGAGGTTGTTTTCCGACCCAACGAAGCAAAACCGGACACCCCTGCATACCTGCGCGACAACGGCATGGCCATAAGTGAAAGCGGAGATCATCAGCCGGTCTTTATGATCTCCCCAAATGTCGGGGAAACACTCAAACCGCTTTCAAAAATTGCCTCCGGCGGGGAACTCTCCCGGGTAATCCTTGCCCTGAAAGCTATTTTGGTGAATTCGGATTCGGTGGAGACCGTTATCTTTGATGAGGTCGATGCGGGAATCGGTGGGAAAACAGCGGATGTTGTCGGGAAAAAACTTTCAAACATTGCAGCCTCAAGCCAGGTGATATGCATCACCCACCTTGCCCAGATTGCCAGATTCGGGAACCATCACCTGAGAATCGAGAAATACGTCATTGACGGTCGCACATCCACAAGACTGAACACGCTTGACATGTCCGGAAGAATAGAAGAAACAGCCCGAATGTTAGGCGGCCAGTCCGTCACAGCGACAAGCAGGGCCCATGCGGAAGAACTCCTTGAAAGCAGCGGGGTAAGAACCTGACAAATTCAGAACGAAAGTCCTGTTTCTAAAAATGGTCCGGAAAAATTAAAATTGATTATCAGGCCGTCTTTATCAATATCATAATCGTCGTACCGATATCCGCCGGAAACAAATACAGGCCCGAAAGCGCTTGCCTTTACCCTTCCAAGAAGACTGTATGAAGTGTCGTTCCGATACGTCAGCCCACGGGCTTCCGCTTCAAAAGAAAAGCGCTCCACCGGCTGGAACTGAACACCTAAATAAACCTGGGGTATGACGATATTCATGGACTCCGACTCCGAGTGTGAGCCTTGGGAAACAGAGGCTTCAGCGTCTATAAATCGAAAATTCAGTCCGGCATCGACGTTGAGCTTGTCCAGGGTGGCGGCCCTTAGAAAAGGAATGGCATAATAGAGTCCCAGGTCGTATTGGTTAATCTTCATCTCCGTGTTAAGTTCTCCTGAAAAACTTTCACCGCCGAATTCGAAACTATTGGTGGTTCTTTCATTGAACTTCAGGGGATTGGCCATGAAGTACGCGTTGGGTATCATCAGGGGCATGTCAATCTTAAGGCGTCCGGAAAATTCAGTCTCCCTGCTGAAGGAAAAATCATTTTTCAAATCAAGCCGATCCGTGTCCGCCCCGGTTCTCATATTTCCATCCGGGGTCGGCCACCACACGCCCACTGCACCCTCGATTCCGAACATGGGTAAAGCCGTCACCTGCACAGGGATTGTAATTAATACTAACAGACATATGATAAATTTTATGTCACGCATTTACCTCTCCCAACTTGAATAACTCGAAAAACTAAGAATCAATAAAATAGTAAAATCAGAAAAATAGTAAAATCAGAATTGATATAATTCATGGATAGTATGCTTCAACGGATGATTTCGTAGCGACTATGCAACCCGTGCAATACGTACATCCGTTTTTTATAAACCCCGAATCCTCGCGCCATGATTAACAAAGGTTTTTCAATCCGGGACTTCTGGACAATAACTATACATGGATACAATATTTCTTGACGAGAATAAACAAAAAAGTTTATTCATAAGTTCTTTTTTTATAAATACAGTAAAAATTTTTACTTCCGCGTTACCCGGTTAAGTGATATTCTGCAGAAAGACAAGCATGACGACTCTTTACTTCGTTGTCATCTTTACAGATTTTGTGACATTTACGAATTCGTCAAGCATGATATTTATAAAGCGATTTGCTTCCAGCAAAACTCATCTGTGCCTTGATAGAAGCCATCTCAAAGCAATCCAAACATACGGTCAGCTTAAGTTCACTACCAGCCTGTTAAATTCTACAGCTGAAGAATGGCTACGAAGAAACTGTGTTTGAACGACCACCGCCTTTTTCGCCTTCCTTGATTTTGACGAAAAAGATGGTGGTCGTTCAAACACTTAACAAGAAAGCATCATAGGATATACCGGCGAGGTAGCGCTTTAAAGACCACTTTTTAATATTTTATTCCAGGCACATGAAACCGACGTCAATATAACGGGCTCAACAAAGTAACTGCAAGAAATTCGTTATGAAGGCCTTGCCCTGATCTTTACAAGTGCATACAGCAACTGAAACGATAATTTCGCTCAGGTGCTATTTAGTGCCCGAACGAAAACCAGGATTTTTCGTCAAGGTCAAGGACGGCGAAAATTTTAACCGCAGGAATACTGGACGTATTTTGAAGATTAAAATTTGAGCCGGACGCAGAGATTGGCGAAAAAGACGGTTTTCGTTCAGGCACTATTTAATAGTTTAATGATTACGCAATCCAAGGAAAGATTATCATGAATGATTTTGCAACACTAACTATCAATGGGCAGACCATTGAGCTGCCGATTATCGAAGGTCTTGAAGGAGATCGGGGCATAGATATTCGCCAACTCCGCCAGAAGACCGGTTTTATCGCCTATGACCCGGGGTATGGCAACACGGGTAGCGTTAAGAGCACCATTGCATATATGGATGGGGAGAAAGGTATTCTCCGGTACCGCGGTATTCCCATTGAAGAACTGGCTCAACATTCATCTTTTGTCGAAACCGCATACCTGGTCATAAATGGGGAATTGCCGACCCGGGAACAACTTAACCGCACCAGCGTACAGCTGAACGATCACTCACTTGTACACGAGGACATGCAGAATTTTTACCAGAATTTCCCCCGGGCTTCTCACCCGATGGGTATTCTTTCAGCAATGGTCAATGCCCTCCAAAGCTTCTACCCGGAGCTCAGCAACACGGACAAGGACTTCGAGGAAATCTATCTTCGGCTGATTTCCAAAGTGCGGACAATGGCGGCAATTTCCTACAAAATTTCCCGGGGACACAAGGTGGAGTATCCCCGTCCCGACTTCACTTATTGCGCAAACTTTTTATATATGATGTTCAACACGCCTGTGAAACCGTATATCATCCGCAAGGAGCTCGTACGGGCACTTAACGTTTTCTGGATTCTTCATGCGGATCATGAGCAGAACTGTTCAACTGCGGTGGTGAGGAGCGTGGGGAGTGCCCGGACAAATCTATATGCATCCCTCTCAGCCGGCATATCCGCATTGTGGGGAGAACTTCACGGTGGCGCAAATCAGGCGGTCATCCAGATGTTGAATAATATCCATGAAAAAGGTCTTCAGGTCAGTGAGGTCGTGAAGCAGGCCAAGGACAAAAACGATCCCTTTCGATTGATGGGGTTCGGTCACCGGGTGTACAAGACATATGACCCGCGCGCCAAGATTATGAAAAAGAACTGCCACGAAGTGCTCGAACGTCTCAAGTATGAAGATCCGCTACTCGATATCGCCCTGGAACTTGAGGAAATCGCCACCAGCGATCCTTACTTTATCGATCATCACCTGTATCCGAACGTCGACTTCTACAGCGGCATCATGCTCCGGGCAATGGGCATCCCCACAAGCATGTTCACGGTCATGTTCGCCA
>SLIE01000406.1 GCA_007135795.1 Desulfobacterales bacterium | reverse complement strand
TCGTGGCAAAGCCTTTGTCTTTTCCATCTGCACCCCCAAGATGGGACGGCTTTCCATACCGGTGCGTCAATTGTCGCCAGGAGATGTCCAACGCAACCTCCAGAATGGTTTCCGCAAGAAACGTGAGTCGATCGCTTACTTTCATGAGCGGCAAATTCCCGGTTACATCAGCGGCCACGATTCGGAAAGTATTGATCTGCTTAAAAACACGTACTTCATCCATCTGACGTTCAATATCATCTTTGGGAAGCATCCCAAGACGCCCGTGCAATTCTTCTACAAGCGCTTTTTTATCCAGCGGCACATAAAGAGAACGCATATCCAGAAGCTCATCGAGAAGCAGCGGGTGCTTACACAAAAAAGTGACTATCCATGGACTTATTCGTGCCAGTCGGATCAGATGATCGAGTGCACCCGGATTTTCCAGCAGCAATGAGATGTAACAACTACGCCGAACGACCGATTCCACCAATAGAATAATTCGTTCAAGTACCAGCAATGGACGATCGGATTTCAACGAGGCGCTCAGCAACAGCGGCATCAGACGGTCTATGCGGTCCTGGGCCAGACTTCCGATTTCATCATGGATGGTCATATTCCGGATTCGGTCCATTGCCGCAAAGACTTTTTCAGGTTGCGCAAACCCTGATTCAGCCAGAATCTGCATATTTTTTTCAGAATCTTCAGGGTTATGCCAGACATTCCCAAGGTCTTCGGCGAAATTACTTTCAGCGCCGGGCGATTCCGGGGCAAGAAGTTCCAGGAAATGGGAATGAACCCGCTCCATGTGCGCCCTCAAGTCCTGATGGAAAGCATGCCAGGTCTCATACCCCATACCAATGGCAGCGATGGCTCGGCCTGTCTCGTCGCGAGGCAGTGTGTGCGTCTGCATATCATTGAACATTTGCAACCGGTTTTCAGTATTTCGTAAAAAAACATATGCCGCTGCGAGCTCCTCGTATACAGATCTGCAGATGCAACGGTCCGTAACCATAAATTGAAGCGCTTTTAACAGCCCTTTTTCCTGGTAATGCGGATTGATCCCGCCGCGTATCAACTGAAACACCTGGCTGAAAAACTCGATTTCACGAATGCCGCCGGCACCATGCTTGATATTGTTTTTCAACCCTTTTCGTGCGACTTCACGCTCAATTTTGCCTTTCATCTCGCGTAGCGATTCAAACGTGCCGTAATCGAGGTAACGTCTGAACACGAACGGACGCAGCCTGTCAAACAATTCTTTCCCCCTGTCGAAATCCCCGGCAGCCACCCGTGCTTTTATAAGCGCATATCTTTCCCATCCCCGGCCGAACATTTGATAGTAATCTTCCATGGCATCAAAGCTCATGACCAGGGGACCGGCATCCCCATAGGGCCGTAATCGGGTGTCCACCCTAAACACATACCCGTCGACAGTGGACTTGGAAAGGATATCAATGATACGCCTCGCCAGTTTGGAAAAAAAATCTTCATTGGTAATCGCAGTTTTTGCGCCTGTGGTATTTCCGGCTTCCGGGAATGCAAATATCAAATCAATATCAGAAGAAAAATTCAGCTCATACCCCCCCAGTTTCCCCATCGCAATAACGACCAGCTTCTGAGGCTCATTCTCATCCGAGACCGGCATGCCGTATATCCCGCATAACAGATCGTGAAGATAATCGAGTGCATGGCCCAGGCAGGCATCAGCAAAAGCCGAGAGGTCGGAAAGGGTTTCATGCAAATCAGCTATTCCGGTCAAGTCACGCCATGCAATGCGAACCATTTCCCGGTTTCTGAATTTTCTGAGCGTGGCTGCCAGAAGGATTTCATTATCGACATGAGCTATCGCTTTTTTTCCTCTTTCCCAATATTCCCCCGGCTCATAAGCCCTTTCAAGATCACCGCTCTCAATGAGCGCCTTCAACAGAAATGGCTTCCGCATACAGGATGCGGCGACAAACTCACTCAATGCAAAAACGGATCCGAGCGTTTCACGAAAATCATCGTTTTCCGGAAGTGCGATGCCATGATTATGTGCAGCGAGAAAGCATGCTGTCACCTTCCCCTGAACTTTTTCTTCGATTTCATCCGGCAATTGAATCCGGGAGAGCTTGATCACTGTCATAGTTTTTCTCCAAATAACAAACCTCATGCCTCAACATTTCAAACCAATGGCATATTCCGAAAAAAGGGTGTCTTTAAGATAGCTGTTGTCCGGGCTGGAAAAGAAAGCCCGCATCAGTGCGGCACTTTCCAACCGGCATACATGGGGGGTTACGATCAGTTCAATATCCCGGTATAAAGGTGTCAAAGTTTGCAGTCCGCAACTGGTGCCGCCCCCCATGACATCTTCAAATGCGTAAACAATATGCCGAATACCGGAAATCAATATCGCCCCGAAGCACATCAGGCAGGGTTCGAGGGTAGAATAAAGACAAAGTTCATCTTTAGAAATATCCGGTCCAATGCCTGGCCATTTTTCATAAAGATTCCTGAGTGCCAGAATCTCCGCGTGATCGATTTCATTTGCAGTGATCCCCCGACTGGTTGTACGCGAACCCGATGCAATAACATCTCTGCCGTCCGCAATAACGCAACCCACCGGGAATTCTCCTGCCTGATATGCCAGTTCCGCCTCCCGAATGGCTTTTTGCATAAAGATTACGTGATGACTGTCGTCTTTCATTTGCAGCCTGTCTTTGTTTGTTTAAATGAAGGATCTGTTGTCCTGAAAAACCGATCTCAGACTCAAATCTCGCATTTTTTATAGGCAAAAGCAATCATGTTGTATGCCTGTCGCTGAACAAAGCGCCTGTGAAACATTTATCCTGCAACTATCCATGTGATCGTTAATTTGCTGGATCGTCCAGGAATTGCGAAATATCCGGCAATGAACAGATAAAAATGAGCATATTGACAATATCCGGGAATTCAGGTAGCACTATATTATTAAAAATGTATCCGGTTTTTTAAGTAAAATCTGGCAGAAATCCGGATCATTGTTCACTCCTGTAACATCGGCGTTGAATAATATAGACAAGCGTATGTCAGAAACAGGCCAACATTTCAACAAACCAGGTATCTACTATGATTATCGGACTTGATGTAGGCGGCACTCATACGGACGTTGTTCTTTTAGGTCCCGGAGGACTTGAAAACAGGGTAAAGGTATTAACTGATCCAACAAACCTTTTTTCCACGGTCTTGACAGGACTTGACAAGATTACCGAGAAAATAGATCCGCAACAAATCACCCGCGTCGTGCTCAGCACGACATTGACCACAAACGCGATTGTCGAGGACAAGCTTTCCGCGGTCGGAATGATTGTCACCTGCGGTCCCGGTATTCATCCTGACAATTATCGCATCGGCAAACATTTTTACATTGTGGACGGTGGAATCGATCACAGCGGGCGGGAGATACAATCCATTGACGAAACCCAGGTGATGGATGCAGTACAAAAGATGGTGTCCGACGGCGTTTCACATGTGGGTGTCGTCGGAAAGTTTTCCACCAGAAACCCGGATCACGAAACCAAAATCTGCAACCTTATCGACTCCTATTTTGAAAAAATTTTTCCCGGACACCGTGTATCTGGCAATTTCAGTTTTCCAAGGCGCATCGCCACGACATACCTCAATGCCTCCATTTATCCCATACACAGAGCTTTTTTTGAAGCGGTCAAGAAGTCCCTGACTGAAAAGGATATCAATGCGCCCATATTCATCCTGAAAGCGGACGGCGGCACAATGGATTTCGACACCTCCATCGACTTCCCCGGACAATCCATATTGTCGGGGCCAGCCGCGAGCGTTATGGGATCCGTTGCTTTTGCCGACGACCCGGCGGAAACCATTGTCCTCGATATCGGCGGAACGACAACGGACATGGCCGTGCTGATCAACCGTGTTCCGGTGCTTGTTCCAAACGGCATCGAGATCAATCATTTCAAAACCCTGATCCGGGCGCTCCACACCAGTTCGGTCGGATTGGGTGGTGACAGCGCGGTGCGTTTCGGACCCGACGGATTGACAATCGGCCCGGATCGCCTCGGTCCGGCCATGGCCTATGGGGGAAACGTTCCCACACCGACGGATGCCCTTTTTGTCCTTGGACGCGCAAAAGACGGCAACCTGGAAAACGCCGTCATGGGAATCCAAACGATTGCCTCTGAAATGGGGGTTTCCCCGGAAGAGGCCGCTATCCGGATATTTGACGAAACCTGCCGCCTGATACTGGGAAAAGCGGCGGAAATGGTCGAAAAGATCAACAGCAAACCGGTATACACGGTTCGGGAAGCCCTGGAAGGCCATCAGATAAACCCCAGTCATCTGCTGGTGCTTGGCGGCCCTGCCCCGTTTTTTGCAGAGCATTTTAAAAAGATTTCCGATTTCAAGGTCGACATCGTCCCCCAGTGGGACGTGGCAAATGCCATTGGAACAGCCCTTTCCCGCACCACCTGTGAAGTCACCCTGTTTGTCGACACTTACAGGTGCAAAGCGATCGCCCCTGAAGAAAACGTTTCAGAATCGATCAATCCACGCATAACCATTGCTGAAGTCCGGGCAATGGCGCATGAACTGCTCGTGAAAAAAGCGCTGAGAGAAGGGGCTGTACCCGGCGAGTTCGAAACCGATGTCCTTGAGGAGATGGAATTCAACATGATTCGGAATTTTCAACTCATCGGACGCAACATTCGAATTAAAATGCAAGTAAGGCCCGGACTGATGCATGATTACAATGAAATTACCAGCATGATAAACAATAAACCCCGCGAAACAAATTAATGCTGGATCGAAACCGGGCGTTCAGGGTCCCTTAGGGGAAACGAAAACGATGGATTCAGAGTCTTTAAAACAGATGCGGCGTTGAGTTCGACCAAACCAGGAAAGGCACTTATACAATATAAAATTCGTTAATACACGGAGTGCAATATGCTTAAGGCAAAACATCAAACAGGTCTTGTATTCTTCCCCGCATTTGACTGGGCAATCTCTCCCACTCATCCGGAAAGGGAAGAACGGTTGCTGTATACCCAGGACCAGATCATGGAAGAGGGACTCCTCGACATCAACGGGCTTCATGAATATAAGGCCGAGGTGGTGGAAATCAGTGATGTTCAACGGGTTCATTTCTGCGTTCCGGATCCGTGGAAAGTCATGACAGAATCCCATTTCATCAGCGCCGGGGGTGCCAAGACCATTGGCAAGGCGGTCATGGATAAAAAGATCGAACGGGGCTTTGCCCTCGTCCGCCCTCCCGGGCATCATGCCATGCGCGTCGTGCATGGGGGACGTGGTTTCTGCAATGTCAATAACGAGGCGATCATGATCGAACACCTCCGGCATGCATATGGTGTAAAACGGGTAGCCATCATCGATACCGATTGTCACCACGGTGACGGCACACAGGATATTTACTGGCATGACAAAGACACCCTCTTTGTATCCATTCACCAGGACGGACGCACCCTTTACCCTGGATCCGGCGCGGCGGAAGAGGCGGGGGGACCCAATGCCTACGGTACCACCCTTAATATCCCGCTCCCCCCGTATACCTCGCAGGAAGGATTTTTATATGTTATACAGGAAGCGATTCTACCGATCCTGGAGGATTTCAAACCCGATCTGATTGTAAATTCTGCCGGCCAGGATAATCATTTCACCGATCCACTGACCAACATGAACTTTTGCGCCCAGGGGTATGCCCGGATGACCTCTCTTTTGAAACCCGACATAGCGGTTCTGGAAGGGGGGTATTCCATAGAAGGCGCGCTTCCGTATGTCAATGTCGGTATTATACTGGCCCTGGCCGGAATCGATTATTGTCATGTTTGCGAACCGGATTACAATGCCGATAACCTGCGACAGACGCCCGAGATCACGGCAGATGTTAAAATGGCAGCCCAAAGGGCACTGAAGACCTATCAAAATCGGGAACAAACCCGTGCAATGCGCATCGGGGACAAGAAGTTCGATGAACGTCGCCGCAGTATTTTCTACGACACCGACGGCATCTATGAAAACCAGTTCGAAACCCTTCAATTGTGCAGGGAATGCAGTGGTTCATTTAAAATCGATTCCAGGGCCGACACGGGGGCGCATGTCCTTTGCGTCCACATACCGGTAAATGCCTGCCCTGAGTGTATCGAGACCGCAAATCAGTGGTATGAGGGGGCGGATTTAAAAAAATTTGACGCCATATTTTTGCAGAATCGACCGGAAGATACCTACCGCGTAAGGAAGAAATGAGCCAGGCAGAACCAAAATCGACACCAATGGGGACCACAAGACACGCTGACATTAAAAAAAACCTTGTATTCCGAAACAAAATTCAGGGCGCAGTCCGGCAGTTTTTCAGCGACCGCGGTTTTATTGAAATTGAAACGCCTGTCCGGTTAACAGCACCTGCGCCCGAACCTCACATCGATGCAGTTGTTTCCGGCGATCACTTCCTGCAGGCTTCCCCTGAATTGCACATGAAACGGCTGCTTTGCGCCGGTTATGAAAATATTTTTCAGATCTGCAAATGCTTCCGCCAAAACGAAAGGGGCCAGTTTCACCTGCCGGAATTTACCATGCTCGAATGGTATGTAAAAGGTGCGGACTATCGATTCTTGATGGATCAGACCGCAGCGCTAATTCGTCATGTCAGCATATGGGTTCTGGGCGGAAATCACATATCCTACAATAACAAGTCAATCGACCTGTCCGGGGCATGGCGAAAGATTCGCATAGCGGATGCATTTGAACAATATTGTGGCATGAGTCCACAACATGCGCTTGAAAACGACATGTTCGAAGAAAAGCTGGCATTTGAAATTGAACCCCGACTCGACAGGGAACACCCCATCTTCCTGTACGATTACCCACTGGAAAACACCCCCCTCGCGGCAGGCGTTGTAAATAGCCCGGAAACAGCGCAACGTTTTGAGCTATATCTTGCCGGCATAGAAATATGTAATGGTTATACCGAGATGACGAATCCGGAAATTCAACAAAGGCGTTTCATGGAAGAACTTACTGCCAGAAAAAATGAGAACCGACCGGTTTACCCGCTGCCAACCCGGTTTTTAAACGATATGCAGACCATGCCGAATGCCGCTGGATGCGCCCTTGGCCTGGATCGTCTTATCATGATCCTGGCCGATGCAGACGCCATAGACGACGTGGTGGCCTTTGTTCCGGAAGACGACGAAGACGGTGCTGTGAAACAGTAAATAGAACAAAACTATTTGACGTTGCGCAAAGCCTGTCTATAATATTAAATAGTGCACAAACGGATAAATCAACGATTCAATTCCCAAAGCGCACTGATATTAACTCAAAAAAGGAAATGATGCGTTTATACAAAAAAGAATACGGGTTGTTTAAACAACGAACTTTGAACCTCAAATTGCCGGAAATTCGACTTTGGATTCAGAACTTAAAACAACCGAAAAAAATCGGAATTTTTTTTCCATTACGCAACTACTTGCTTCGTTGTTCTTCATTATAATGATGGCACCTTACCCATGCAACGCTGAACCGGAGATCTACTTTTATATTGATAAAGACGGCAACCATTTTTATTCAAATGTTCCCACTGTAGATTATTACATTCCGTCGGAACTAAATTTTATCAAACCGTCTTCGTCGCCGAGAAGGCCCTCGAACAATTCCTTTGACCCTGTCATCCAGCAAGCGGCAAGAATTCACCAGGTCGACTTTGCGCTGGTGAAAGCCATCATCAAAGCTGAATCCGGGTTCAACCCCATGGCGGTCTCCCATGCCGGCGCCCAGGGGTTGATGCAGATCATGCCCGCCAATTTCGAATCATTTGGCATTGCAAACGCGTTTGATCCTGAGGAAAATATCCTTGCAGGCACCCGTTACCTGAGGTATCTCATGGATCGCTACGATCAGAACCTTCACCTGGCACTTGCCGCATACAATGCCGGACCAACGGCGGTGGACCGTTACGAAGATATCCCCCCTTTCCGGGAAACCCGAGAATACGTCAAGCGCGTACTGTCCTATTATGACCATATGACTCACACCCAGTAGAAACGCATAACAGAAAAAGGCATTATGACTAACAGACAGATGGAAACATTATGTGAAATTTACAGTCTTTATGAGAAACAAACTGAAAACGCCGCTATCGCCTGCCACAAATACTGCTCGGATTGCTGCACCACCAGTGTAACCATGACCCGGCTTGAAGGCCTGCTGATACTGGATGCTGTTTCAAAAAAGATTGTCACCGACCCAATCTCCGAACTCTTTGACAATAACGTCCCGCGGTTTAAACCTCGCTTGAGTACCAATGCGTATGTGGCGGCATGCCGCACGGCCACTGACACCCCCGTTGACGACGAAACAGGTGATCAAACCGGAATTTGCCCCTTTCTTGAAAACAATGCCTGTCGCATTTACCCGGTTCGCCCTTTCGGGTGCAGGTGCATGATCTCTACTACGAAATGCGACCAAAACGGCTACGCCGAAATAGACGACTATACCCTGACCCTGAATACCGTGTTTCTGCAATTTATCGAACACCTCGATCAGGACGGTTATTTTGGCAACATGGGCGACGTATTGATCTACCTGTCCTCCGGAAACGAGAAAATTCCCGAAACCTGCAATGTCACTCCCAATCACCCCATACCGGCATTGATGGTACCCCCTGCGCACCGCGGCAGAATCGCCGACCTCATCAATACGCTTGATCACCTGATCCGTAGCAGTTGAAATGCGCCGACCGAATGAATCCTCCGAAGGTTTTTGCTGCCGAGATAAACCCGACCCTCCTGCGACACAAAACTGAATCAGGAATGGAAGCTTGACTTCAGCAACAAAAATATTTAAAAAGTGTCAATCTTGAATGGAAAAATCGATTCTGATGCAGATTCGAATAAATCGCCATTTTTAGAACACCGGGAAATCCAGTAATCCGACGTTTAACCGTTTCATATCCGAGCCGACGATTTTTCGATCCGACTTCAACCCTTTGTAAAATATTATAAATAATGAAAAAGAAACTTGAAGAAATAGTGCACAAAGCAGCACAGGATGCCTACGCGGCAAAAGAACTGAATTCCGATGATTTCGGGACAATCTCTATTGAAGCGCCAAAGGTCCTCTCGCACGGTGATTTTTCAACAAATGTCGCCCTGATCGGGGCGTCCGTCCAGAAAATGCCTCCCCGGAAAATCGCCGAAGCCATAATCCGGCATATTTCAGATCCTGACAATATCATCAGCAAAACACAAATCGCCGGTCCCGGTTTTATCAATTTTTTTATTTCTCCTGCTGCCTGGCACCCGGTTATAAAGGCCGTCCACGAACAAGGCGCCTTTTTCGGTGCTGTCAATCTCGGCAGGGGTCGACGGGTACAGGTTGAGTTCGTAAGCGCCAATCCCACCGGCCCCTTGCACGTGGGGCACGGCCGCGGTGCCGTGGTGGGGGACGCGATTGCATCGATTCTGAATTTCTGTGGCTATGTCACTGACCGGGAATATTACGTAAACGACGCCGGCCGCCAGATCAGGACACTGGGCAAATCCGTCTACCTGCGCTGCCGGGAACTTGGCGGGGAAAAACCCGAGTTCCCGGAGGATGCCTACCAGGGAAAATACATCTACGATATTGCGCAATCGCTAATGGACGAGCAAAAAGAAACCTTTTTTGCCATGGACGAAGAAACCGCCATTGAGACCGCATCACGCTACGCTGCTGACAAAATTCTCACCAATATCCGGGAAGATCTCTCCGGACTGGGCATTGAGTTTGAAACGTGGTTTTCCGAACAAAGTCTGTATGATTCCGGGAAAGTCGAGGAATCAATACAGATGCTGAGAAAAAAAGAACTGGCCTACGAAGCCGACGGGGCTGTCTGGTTCAAAGCCTCCTTGTTCGGGGATGAAAAAGACCGGGTGATCGTGCGCGGCAACGGGCAAACGACTTATTTCGCATCGGACATCGCTTATCACAAAGACAAGTATGATCGGGGGTATGACCAGGTAATCGACGTATGGGGTGCGGATCATCACGGTTATGCACCAAGACTTACTGCCGCGATCACCGCCATGGGGTATGAACC
>SLIE01000464.1 GCA_007135795.1 Desulfobacterales bacterium | reverse complement strand
TCATCAGCAGGATCATTGCCGGGAAAATTGCCAGTGTCAGATAAAAACCAAGCGCCGCAGCACCGTTGAAGACATTGTCCTTATTGATTTCCCCGTAAAGTTCGATCAAGAATTGTTTTTTGGACACGCCATCGAGCATCAGGCCTCCTGCGGGATCGTTATCCAGCGGTACTAGTATAGACGGGATCGAAAATGATTAAAAAATCAGTCACGATGGCTAAACTAAAACTTCCCATATATCTCAAAGTGTTAAATTAGCACTATCAATAGTAATTATAGCCGCCTCTCGGTTCGTGTCAATCTGGCTATTGAAACATATCACGTGATGCCGGTGTTTTTTGGATTGCGGAGCAAAGATACTTCGAGCGTTATTGAGATGAAATTGTTACCGCTAAATATTTTCATGCCAGGAGGGGCGGCAAAATTTTGCGGCAGGAAATTTGGAAAGGAGGGCGGGTTTTCCAACCCGCCATTAACTTTCGATTGGCGGACAGGAATGTCCGTGAAAAAGGAGGGCGGGTTTTCCAACCCGCCATTGCCTTTCGATTGGCGGACAGGAATGTCCGCCCTCCGTTGATCCCACGCTTCACATCATGTTTCTACAATGTTGGCTTGAGGTTCGCCCTCTGCAGGCAGTCACAAGGTCCGATCTTTAATAAACACGTGAATGTGACGATCTTGTTTTCGTGGAATTTCCAAACGAGAGAGATCTTTAACATCCCAGGGCACCAGCGCTTCCGGATCCGTGACCACCACGACCGGACATTTTGCCCGAAAACCAGTGCGCTCAACAACGCTTCCGCTATACCATTTACCTTCTTGTTTGCGGGTATGGGATCCCAGCACAATAAGGTCCGCCTGTTTTTTTTCCGCACACGAGATAATTTCCTGATGTGGCAGGGCACCGCCCCAGATCGCAAAGTCATGGGGCACTTCTTCTGTCAAATCGGCGCAGAAATTCGCCAGTCGCTGTTTTGTGGCCGCCAGGTCCGCCTCGTAATTTTCTCGTGAATATTTGGGATACGGCGGTGCAGGAATCATATGAAACGGGAACACCCGGCCGGAAAATTTTTTGGCCAGCTGAACAGCAAAGGTCAGCGCGCATTCGCAGGACGCAGAAAAATCAATGCCCACCACGATCCGTTTGAATTCGGCAGTTTCAATTGCGACGGTCGGGTTGATGATCATTACCGGACAGTTTTCTCGCCGGACCACTTCTTCCACGGTGCTGCCGATTTTGCCCGCAACGCGGATCACGCCTTTTTCTGCAGCACGAACGGAATGGGGTCCCAGAATGATCAACCCCGGCTTGAGATCCATAGACCATCGTAAAATCTCTTCCCACGGAAAACCAGGAACCACCCGGATACTGCCATCCATGGACGAAGAAAGAATATCCCTGTAAAGGGCATGGAGTTCATCTTGAATCTGTTTTTCGTAAGCGCTGCTCGTTGTTATTTCTTCTCCAGTCTCAAAATGCTTCACTTTCCAGCGTTTCTGGGTGTCACTGGATTCAAGAACATGCAGAATGTGCAGTTTTGCGCCGAATTGTCTGGCAATCTTCGCCGCGCTGATCACTACATTGTCGGAAATGCTGACCAGATCCGTTGCCGCTAAAATGTCAGTAAACATGGTTTCTCCTTTCCATCAAGATGCGCGGAATTTGGCTGGTTTTTGGTAAACCTCATGTATTCATCATAAAGAATCCGGGCTATGCAATCATCGATAGACTTTTCCGTATTCACAACAATATGCTGATCCGGATCGATTTCATTCAACGGTTCAAATCTTTTGTAAAACGCATCAAAATGACTAAGTCGGGCATCGGAAAGCGAAGATTGGGATTTTCGGGCCGCAAGCCGTTTTTTCAGCACCGCGGACGGGGCATTACATTCAACAAAAAAAATATTGGCATTCATTTCCGTCGCCAGGCGAACGGCCTCCCGGCGAAAATGTCGGGCCCCAAAGGTGGCGTCCAGCACGACGGAACGTCCTTTTTCAATGTGATCCTGTGCCAGAAGCAACAGTCGAGCGTATGTGAGTTCAGTCGCCTCTTTTGAATAAATGCCGCTTTCAAAGGGAGTATTGGAAAAATCCGCAGAAGGCGATGTAAATTTTTCCTTACGTATCATGTCCGATCGTAATACTGGAATTTGAAAGATTTCCCCAACCTTTTCCGCTATAGTACTTTTGCCGGATGCTGGCATGCCGCATATCGCCCAGAGAACAGGACGAGTGAACCTGCTGGCGTACCCATATGCAAGATCAAGGTATTTTTCAATTTCAGCATGCAGCTTTTTTTTTTCCGGTTTGAGGATATCCGGTTCCAGAACCCGGATGCAGTTGACCTTGAATCTGACCATGGCCCGATAGCATTTATAAAAATCAATCAGCACGAACAGCCCTGCATCCCCCGTGCGCCGAATAAATTCAGCGAGTATATTACCCGCTATACCGGCCGCCCCCCGACTGTCCAAATCCATGATGAGAAACGCCAGATCCGAAG
>SLIE01000090.1 GCA_007135795.1 Desulfobacterales bacterium | reverse complement strand
TCATCCTCAGCGAGAATAACTGCACGTTCGATCATGTTTTCCAGTTCGCGCACATTACCAGGCCAGTGATACCCAAGCAGCAGCGTCATGGCAGAAGAAGAGATGCCGGTGATCTCCTTTCCAAATTTTCTGCTATAGCGATCCATGAAAAAATGGGACAATAACGGAATATCTTCGCTTCGGTCAACCAATGGGGGCAAATGAATTGGCATGACATTCAAACGGTAGTACAGATCTTCACGGAACGTTCCTTTTTCGATCTCTTTTTCAAGATTTTTAGAAGTAGCAGTAATTACCCGTGCATCCATAACCCGTGAACGAGAATCGCCTACAGGCCGTATTTCATTCTCCTGCAAAACACGTAGCAGTTTTACCTGTAGGGCAAGCGGAAGTTCACCGATTTCATCAAGAAAAATTGTCCCGCCCTTGGCAGCATTGAACAAGCCGCCGTAATCCCGATCGGCACCGGTAAAAGCGCCTTTCTTATGCCCAAAAAGCTCACTTTCAAGTAAATTGTGAGGGATTCCTGCACAATTTACCGGAATAATAGGATTTTTATTACGTTTGCTACTATAATGAATACCCTTGGCGATCAATTCCTTTCCGGTACCGCTTTGACCGGTAATCAACACGGTCGTATCGTATTGGGCAACCCTGATGGCAAGTTTAAACAACTCCTGCATTGATCTACTCTTTGCCACCATTTTACCGAAACTTTGAGAACTCTCGATTTCCACGATTCTTTGTTTTAAAATACTGTTTTCAGCTTTCAGGATCTCTCTTTCATGGGCTTTTTTAAGCGTAAGAAGAATTTCGTCAGGTTTGAAAGGTTTTGAAATATAATCGTATGCCCCAAGTTTCATAGCTTCAACAGCGCTATCGATAGTGCCGTATGCTGACATCATGATAACATCCGTCTTATCCAGGTACTCGGTGGCTGATTTCATAAATGCCATGCCGTCCATTTTAGGCATTTTAATATCACAAAATATATATGTGTAGAAAACCTCACTTACCTTCTGCAAGGCTTCCCTTCCATCACAGGCTTCATCGACGGTATAACCCGCATCCATTAATACTGCCGACATCATGTGGCGCATATTTGGCTGATCATCTACGATTAAAACTCTGTTGTGATTATCCTGCTGTAATTGTTTCATATAATCCACAAACAAATTAATGGAATGTTCGATTTTGCTCACAGACGCGGCAATCAGATCTTACCTGAGATGAAGGTTTTATAAAAAAATCCGATATGACTGACATCAGAAATACCAACACTTTTCTATCTGAAAACCTCGTAAAAGTCGCGATCAGATGGCTTTAAAAAAAGTTCAAGAACCATGTCCTGCGCAATCTCGAAGAATACAGAGCAATAGAGTGTTCATGTATGTCTACAAGGCGTAAGCCGCAAATACTTCGAGGTTACACGTAACGAAGATGTCGGACTTCTACGAAGTCGTCACATATTGACCGAAATAACCCGCGCACACTCCCGTCAGGGTTTGTCTTCAGTTCCAATAATCGGGAGCCGGATAATCATCCTGGTTCCATCAGTATCTTTATTACCAATCGATATGTCACCGCCAAGGCTATCGATGATCATGTAACTGACATAAAGACCCAGCCCTGTTCCTTTACCTGTATCCTTCGTTGTATAAAAAGGATCAAAGACCTTATTTGCATGCTCCCGTGAGATACCGCCACCATTGTCCAAGACTTCAACATGAAGCCATTTGCCATCACCGGAGACCTCGGTAACAAGCCTGATCTCCCCCTGATCAATGTTGCTGCAAGCAGAAATCGAATCCGCAGCATTCAAAATTAAATTTAGAACAACCTGGTGCAATTGATTATAATCAGCTGAGACCACGTCATTCGAAGCAGAAAAATCAAAAAATAAACGGATATTATCCATAAGGGGTTGTTGGGAAAGCATTCGTCCGGTATTATAAAGTAATTCATGGATGGAAAGATCAGTAAAGCCAGCTGGGACAGGTCTTGAAAAATCCAGAAGTTGGCGAATAATATTATTGATACGATTGATCTCCATTTCAGCCCGCTGTATATAATCCATGGTTCTATGGTCATCAGGAGATATGACGCTTGATTTGATGAGTCCCAGATATCCTAAAACAATACTGATCGGGTTCCCGATCTCATGTGCGATACCAGCGGACAGTCTTCCAATGGAGGCCAGTTTTTCAGCCTTGATAATTTCGAGTTGCGCCTGTTTCAAACTCAGATTGGCTTCTTCAATCACTCCGATGGATTGCTCAAGCTCTTGTCTGTTATTTTCAATTCGGCGCATCATGCGATTCAATGAATATGATAACCTGTTAAACTCATCATTTTGTTTTTCGGGAAAAAGATCGAGCGATTCAGTAAACCTATAACTATCCGTAATAGCAACAAACTTGTGTATTGGCCGGGTCACAAGACCGGATAAACGGTATCCCCCCAATAACAACAGAATCAGGAAATTTAAAAACAAATAACCCATGGCTACTT
>SLIE01000519.1 GCA_007135795.1 Desulfobacterales bacterium | reverse complement strand
TTTTAAATGCCGATGTGTTGCGAAGTAAATGGTTGTTTATGGGAGTAAGCTTAGCATGGAAAGTGTCCCGGGAAAGGATACAGGTGTAAACTCATGGTTTACACTCTTGTTTGGCGAAAGAATTCTCAATCCGAATGAGGAATGTGATTTATTGTTTAACCCGCTTATCCAGTGGGAAACGATGATTGATGTGTTCTGGTGTAATTAGTGGCCCTGCTTTTGCATAAGCATAGTAAAATGCCATAGCCTAGCGGAAGATGAATGCTTCCTGGTTTTACTGGCGTAATTTGAGAAAATTTGGTTTTATCCCCGCAGGTTCGGCATTCTTTTTCCTTGACCGGGAGGGCTTTCCCGAATATATATTTAATCAGGTTGTGTATGGAATAAATCATGTAGTTAAAGGGGGCGACATGTTTACTCAAAAAGCAGAAGGGCCCAGACTTCTTTTGGTGGACGATGAGGAAAGGTTCCGAACGACGCTTGCGAAGCGGCTTAAAGAAAAAGGTTTTAACGTGGCTGATGTGGGTAGCGGTATGGAAGCCATTGATTATGTCCAGGCAAACCCGGTTGATATTATTGTTTTAGATATTAAGATGCCGGGGTTGGACGGAATTGAGACCCTCGCTGAAATTAAAAAATCCGATTCCGGAGTTGAGGTCGTGCTTCTTACCGGACACGGAACCGTTGACACGGCTATTGAAGGCATGCGAAGTGGGGCATACGACTATCTGATGAAGCCGTGTGAGATCGACAACTTGATTGTTAAAATAAACGGTGCTTTTGAAGTCAAAAAAGAGCGGGATGACAGGCTTAAAAAGGCAGAAGAGAGAAGTCGCCTGGACAAGTTGGAAAAATCTGTCCGGTTTTAAGGTGAATATAAAATCATCCAATAAAAAGTTAGGATATTCTGGAAGTGTATGACTCAGAAAAATGATTCAACGGAAAAAGCTTTGATTGATGATAACCGGTGTGAACCCGTAGGAGAAATATCAGAAAAAAACGGTGAGAAAAAAGTCGATCCCCTGTATCAGATGTTTAAGCCGTTGCATAATCTCCCGCGGGGAAAGAACGCCTGGGATCCTCAATTTATCAAGAAGTCGTGGTTCTGGCCGCTCAGCGCCGGAATTTTAATCCTTCTCTCTTGCATCTATCCTCATGTTCTGGCTTTTTTCGCCGGATAAAGGACCCCGCCTTGGCATTCTATTCGGGAATTTTGAAAAGAGTACATATACCAGGCCGGTCAGAGATCGTTTACTTTGACAATGATTCTGGCCGGCTGCAACTTATTGGGTGTATGAGCCTGTTTCTTTCGGTTCCGGACCGCCGATGCTGTCTGCTACGCTTTTGCAGCGATCTGCCTGTTTGGTGATTTCCTGCAGTGAATTGGTTAGTTCATCATAATTCGAGATGTTCGCCATCTCTTTCCCGCAAAGAATATTCTGCATCGCCCAGGCTTCTTTGCTGATAATGGCCAGGGGTTTGTTAATATCATCCTTTAAATTGTCTGGCAGTTGATCCATTAAAGAATACTTGCCCAGATTTTGGGTAATTTCTTTACAGAGGTTTGCCTGTTTAGTGATTTTGATCAACGATTCAGCCAGTTCGTTGTAATTGGAAATGCCGATCATATCCTTTCTGTTCAGTATATCCTGCATCCATCCAGCTTCTTCATTGATGATGGCCAAGGGGTTATTTATTTCATGCGCAATTCTTCCTATTAATTGATTCATAACACACCCTTTGTGGAGTAAGTGCAAGTCCTTTTCCCTTGTAAATGTTTTGACAGGCAATTCATCTATTCTGGCAATTTCATTTTTGCATCAAATGCTTTCGGAAAACGCACGATCGATTCATCTTTCCATTTGCTGAATACCATCTCCATGCTACTGAATATTATTACTGCTTTAATGCCTATCCATATTTCCATCGGGTGTCAAGAAAGTTATCAACGGCTGGGAATATGTGCGCAGCTCCCATTTAATAACCATGCGAGAATTGAAAAACTCCAGGTATTGTGTTAACATATTTACATTCATATAAATTGTTGAGTTTTTAAAATGAATAAATCGGTTTGTTGGTGGTCCAGTTATTAGAATACCCCCCTTGCCAGGGCAGTTGAACATATGCCGGAAGCGAGATTCTACCTGAACAAAAAGAGGTGTGGTGATGCAGGATGACCTGAAAAAGAATTTATTGCGTTTTGATGTGTTGAATCGAGATAGTGTCGATTTCATGCTCGATCGTTATAATCGAGTTAACCGGTGGGTCATTGCAGACATGATCCGCCGCAGCGCACATCATTATCCTGACAAGACAGCCCTGATTTTTCAGGATCTGGCGTTAACCTATGCGCAACTTGAGAAGGAGTGTAACCGGACGGCCAACGCCTTGATCAGCCTGGGGGTTGAAAAGTATGACAGGGTTGCCGTTCTTGCACATAATACGCTGCACCATGTATTGATCTGGTTTGGATGCTGTAAGGCTGGAGCCGTCTATCTTCCTGTTAACTATTTGCTCACGGGCTCGGAAATTCAAGACTGTATCAACCATTCTGAAAGCAAAGTGCTTGTGGTCGAGGATGCGCTGCATATGCGGGTCAAAGATAAAATTGAGGGCATGTCTACCGTCAGATCATTGATCTGGTCCAACCAGGGGCTTGGCCAAGCAGCTCCTGATGGCAGTTTTCTGGAATTTGAAACCTGGTATCGGCAATTTCCGGATACTGAACCGGCTACGATTCTGCGGATTGAAGAGCCGTGCCAGATGATCTACACCAGTGGTACCGAGGATAATCCCAAGGGCGTTGTCATCAATAATCAGTCCTTGATATCTGAGTACATGAGTTGCATCCTCGACGGCGGCTATGAGACGTCTGACGTTAATATCAATGCCTTGCCCATCTATCATTCCGTTCAGCGGGATATGTTTTTAAATCCCGTTTTCTATATCGGAGGCACAAACATATTGATGGGAGCGGATATCGCCGGTGTCCTGAAGAATATAGAAACATATAAGGCCACCATGTTGTTCGCTTCACCCACGGTTTGGATCGGTATTCTTCGTCATCTGGATTTAGAGACCTATGATCTGTCGAGCTTGAAAAAATTGTATTGCGGGATATCGGTCATGCCGGCGGAAGTGCTGGAAGCGTTGCGGAAGCGATTTGTTGGTGCAAAAATTTTCAACTTTTACGGACAAACCGAGGTGGCATCATATCATGCTATTTTGAAAGGGGAGGAGGCATGGGGAAAACCGGAATCCGCGGGTAGGGCCGGTTTGAACATGGAAATGCGGTTGGCCTCGGGCGATGGTCAGGAGGTGGTTGATGCAGGCGAACAGGGAGAGATTTACGGCCGGGGGCCGCATACCATGATGATGTACTTCAAGGAACCCGAAAAAACAGACGCTGTCATGAACGGCGGATGGTTTCACTCCGGTGATGTGGGTGTGTTGGATGAAGACGGTTGCGCCACTGTAGTCGATCGTAAAAAGGATGTAATTCATTCCGACGATGGGAGTGTTGCCTCCCGCCCGATTGAAGAAGTCATCTATCTTGATGCTCGTGTAGAAGAGGTGGCTGTTGTTGGCGTGCCACGTCCTGAGGGGGCGGAAGTGCCCATAGCCGTTGTCGTGCCGGTAAAGGGACAGGTTATCCGTGAGGAGGAGCTTTTTGAGCTGTGCCGAAAACATCTGTTGGCTTTCGAGGTTCCACGGAAAATCATTTTTGTCAACGCCTTGCCCAAGACGAATAGCGGAAAGCTTCTGAAGCGGGAGATAAGAAAAGCCTACAAGGATGTTTTGAGATAGTGCCTGAAGGGAAATAGCCTTGATACTTTCCTTGCGTTTGGTTGAGCGGTTGAAAATTCGACCCCCCTCTGCTGGCTGATTTTCATGGCGTCTGATTTTGTCTGTTTGGCAATACATGACTTACGGATTTCAAGAGGCGTTTCACAATATTTCTTTTTGTATCATGGCGTTGCCGGTGTGAAAAAGTTTTTCTGAAACAAAAATCTTTGTTGACATACTATGATCTTTTTGAATAATGTTTCATCTTGCTTCAGGAATGAGATTGTCAAGAGTAGATTTTTTATAATTTACCTTGATGCGCTCGTGTAGTTTATGAAACGGAAATCAAAGGTCAAGTTAAACGTTCCATATACAAGGCGTAGTGATTTTTCATTTGCGTCGGCATACAATATAGTATTGCAAGCGGTTTAAAATCGCTACAACGAAGTAGACGGGACTTTTTACGACGCCATCAATCTTGACACTGCCAGTAAGGGGGATATATGCCTGATCGCTTTCCGATAAAAGAGTTGATGGTTGATCTCAAAGAGTTTTACACTATTTCGATCGACTCGACGTTTATCGAGGCCCACGCCGCGCTTGAGAAAGCCAGGCAGGAATTTCAGAGTGGCTTGAAAAAATATCAGATTCTCATGGTCAAGGATAACAGCGGTCATGTTATCGGCAAATTGTCTCCGATGGACCTTATTCAAGGCCTTGAACCAAAGTACCGTAATATCATCGATCCCAACAGCCTTAGGTTCAAAGATGCCCTCTATGTTATCGAGTCGATGAAAACACAAAAAGTTCTCTGGGACAAGCCCCTGGGAAACCTTTGCCGGACGGCCCAGCATGCAAAAATAAAAGATTTTCTTAAGTTCCCTGTGGAAGGGCACCAGATTTCAGAGGACAGTTTTCTGGATGAAGCCCTTCACCTCTTTGTGGTTGGGCGCCACGACTCTCTTTTTGTGCTTGAAAACAAGAAACTTGTAGGCCTGCTGGTTTTTTCCGATGTGTATGACCATATATCTCAAAAAATAACGGCTGAGTGTCAATTGCCGTCGTAATCAGGTTCGCCGGGTATGTTCGCCCGGTTTTTTTTGTTAATGCGCATTATAAAGAGGTGTGTTCTATGGCTGAAGTTGAATCAACAAACAATGAAGCCAGTCCTAAGTCGATTATCATAAAGGCTGCCATTGCCGTTGGGCTCGGGCTTTTTGTCTGGTTGTTGCCGACACCGGAGAATCTGACGCCCGAAGGCCACAGGCTTCTTGCGTTGCTTACCTTCGTGGTAATTTTGTTTGTTACCGAGGCGATTCCGATCGGGGTAACGGCGCTACTGGCCGGTGCGGGACTTATCCTTTTCAGGATACAGTCCTCCCAGGATGCGTGGGCACCTTTTGCCAGTCCGGCTGTCATGTTCGTACTCATGGTCATTATGTTCGGCGTAGTTTTAAATGAGGTTGGTCTTGCCAAGCGAATCATGTATCACCTGTTAAAATTTGCCGGCACCAAGGTCAAACGGCTCAGTTTTATCCTGGCGATCGGGTGCACCATGGCTGCCAGCATTTTTCATGACGCCACGGTAACGGTGATCATGGTTTTCGCTTTTGTGCCGGTTTTCATGGCTATGGGGATGAAGCCGGGAGAAGGCCACCGGCTCCCCATGTTTTTCATGCTATTGATCCCCATGGCCTCTTCAGCAGGCGGTTTTGCAACACTGCTTGGTGGTGGTAGAAACCCGCTGGCTCTCGAAATACTGAGAGCGTTCACCGAAGAATCGCCACGGTATGCAGAAGCCGTAACGGTAGGGTTTATGAAGTATATCGGGATCCAGTTTCCAATTGCGATTCTCACGGCGCTTGGAACCTGGGCCATTTTGTGGGTGGTTTTTCGCCCCAAGGAAAAAGAATTGACGGGCATTGAGCTGGAGTATCCCGGCCCCATGACCAAAAAAGAAACCGGTGTGCTCATCGTCTTTATCGGTACGTTTATTCTCTGGTTCATGGGTGATATCACCGGTTGGCATGTCAGCATCCCAGCCGCGCTTGCCATTATGGGTTTTTGCGGGCCCCGGTTTATATCATTTCAAACCATTTGCGATAAATTTCCGTGGGAATCCTGGATCGTTTTTGGTGCGGGCGTCTCTCTGGGTATGGCCATGCTGAGTACCGGTGCGGGATTGTTCATGGCCGAGACCCTTCTGCCGCTTCTGGAAGGAAGGCATGAATTTATTGTATATTTCGGTTTCGGTTTTTTCGGGTCCTTTGTATCCAGCCTCATGAGCAACTCCGCAGCCGTGGCGCTAATGCTCCCCATCACATTACCGATGGCGGATATGATGGATATGTCGCCCCAGGCGATCGCACTTCTGGCACCAATGACGACATCGTTTATCATGCTGGTCATTGGCTGTCCCCCGACCATTATCGCCTACAGCACCGGTTATTTCACCCAGGGCCAGTTCGTCAAATATGCCGTTCCCTGGTGTATTTTCCTGCTTCTGGTCTGTACCCTCTCCGTGATGGTATATTGGCCATTGATCGGTTTTTCGTAGGATTGCCCTGAACCACACTCTCCCCTGAATCACTTTTTGGTAAAAATACCGGAGGCGTAAAAAAGCCTTCGGTATTTTTTTTTTCTTCCGGTTGCCATTGTTCTGCTTTTCCCCCGAGCCCATCATCCTGTTCGTTTAATTTCATGTGAATGTTAATCTTTTTGTTAGCTGTTCAATATGAAATCCGGTAAATCAATTGTTCAGATTTTTGTAGGTATCATGAGCATATCCGGCAGCGGTATTGTTAAAATAATTGCGATGCCAATCGTGATACTATACTTGATTTGAAACATGATGAGATCTTTTGATTCATATTGACAAAGTCGTAAAATTTTGCTTTAAGGAAAATTGATTCTTTATGCGTGAAATGGTGTTTCGCGAGTTTTCCAACCTTGATTTTGAGACATTTAATGGAAAAACATGGTACCCGACACTCCAACTCAAGCCGAGCAAGTCGCTCCAGTAACACATCGGTTGAACGCACTTCCCCTCCACATCAGACGCTTTCGAAGAATTACTACCGCTGGCTGAAGCATGGCATACTAATTTGTCTTTTTCTTACCTACCTGATTCCTGTTGCTATTCTAACTTCTTATTTTAATTATAAATTCAATCAAAGCATGAGGGAAAGCAGCAAGCTTCAACTGTTTGCAGTGGCTGAAAGCCAGAAAAACACCATCGATCTTTTCATGCAAAAAAAAATTGTCAATGTATTCAATCTGTTTCACAAGGAAGATTTTTCCCTGAGACCAAGCCAGGCAAAGATGGAATCCTACCTGATAAGCTTGATCCAATCCGATGATGCTTTTGTTGACGTCGGTCTTATCAATGCGAACGGTGTACAGACGGGGTATGCCGGACCCTATCCCAACCTGCTCAACAAAGATTACAGTGAGGAAGACTGGTACAACAGACTCCTGAATCAGTCGGAAAGCTATATTGTGACGGATTTATATCTTGGATTGCGCAGGGAGCCCCATTTTACAGTCGGTATCAGGCGGATGGTCGATGACCGGATGTACGTGATCCGGACCAGTGTTTATCCGGATAAATTGCAGGATTTTGTTCAAACGACAAGTCATGGCAAGCAGGCGATGGGCTTTCTGGTTAACCAGGAAGGGATATACCAGGTGGTTGTTCCGGAATTAGGGGAACTGCTTGAACCTGCTTATTACTTTCCCGGGGAGGGAAGGAAAACCGATGTTACTTTCATAAACTGGAGAGGCCAAACCATGCTGGCAGCCTATACCTGGTTAAAGGAAGTGCCGTGGTGCCTGGTGATGCTTCAACCTCAGGATGTTGCATTCGAGGAGATGTATGCCATACGCAATACCATGATAATCGGTGCGGCGTTCCTGATTCTGGGAATAATGTTGTTTATATGGTTCATTGTCAACCGTTTGATTAGCAATGCCCAGTCCCTTGAACAGGAAAGAATTGATCTGAAAAGTCAGTTATACCATGCTAACAAGTTGGTTTCCGTGGGGGAGCTTGCCGGGGGCGTTGCTCATGAAATCAATAATCCGCTTGCAATCATTGAGTCTGAAGCCGGGGTGATCAGGGACATGCTGGACCCTGCAATGGGAATGGAAGCATCTCCGGAAGCTATCCGGAAGGAACTCGATGAGATTAATAAAGCCGTGCGGCGTGCCAAAGGGGTTACGCAGAAAATATTGAGTTTTGTACGTAAAACTGAGCCTCAGCTTATTGAAAGCGATATCAATCAGTTGCTCGATGAAGCCGTTGCCGGGGTAAAAGAGCAGGAGTTTAAGGTTTCCGGGATCCAATTGGTAAAGGATTATGATACAGACTTGCCAAAAATTTACGTTGACCCCGACCTGCTACGTCAGGTCTTCCTGAACCTTTTGAATAATGCCGGTGATGTGGTTGGTGAGGGAGATGCCATTACCCTTAAAACCGAAACCGGTGAAAATTGCGTAAAGATTACCATAGCCGATACTGGAATTGGAATGTCACAGGAGGTGCTCGAAAAGATTTTCATGCCTTTCTATACGACCAAAGAGGTCGGTAAAGGGACTGGTCTGGGCCTTTTAATATGCCTTAACATCGTGGAAGGATTCGGCGGGCGTATTCAGGTTCAAAGTTCTCCAGGGAAGGGCTCGGCATTTACAATGGTCCTGCCTTTGCCCGGACGATCGCTTGATAACGACGATGATAATTCTCTTTTAAATATGAATGATACGGCTGTTTAATTCAACTGGTTTCAATTATGGAGGGAAAAAGGTTATGAGGGGTTATGAATCAACGACAATTTATCGGAATGGAGGTTAACGGTGACTGAAAACGGCAAGCTTAAAACAGATGAAAAGCCAAAGATCTTGCTTGTGGATGATGAAGATCAATTTCGGACCACCTTGGCAAAAAGGCTTTCGGCTCGAGGGTATGATGTCATAGATCTGGACAACGGCGAAGACGCCATCAAGGCGGTTCGCCATGAAGGGCCCGAAGTAGTTGTGCTAGATCAGAATATGCCCGACATGGACGGTATCGCCACCCTGCGGGAACTGAAAAAAATTCGGCCGGAAGTCCAGATTATCATGCTTACCGGTTACGGCAGCATCGAATCCGCGCGCCTGACGGGCAAGCATGACATTTTTGCTTATATGCAGAAACCGACTTCCATAGAGGAGATGATTGAAAAAATAGAAGCGGGCCGTGTGGAGTACCGATATGCCATGGCGCGCCAGGAAATTCCTTACATCGAGGAACCATCGGTTAAAAACTGGCTCATTGGAGTTCAGGGAAGACGCCCGGGATTTATCATACTTGGTTTTCTTTTATTTGCGATGATGTTTTTTATGCCGCCTTCAGACCGGCTGATGCAGATGCTTTCTGCGGAAAGGGCTGGGGCTCAGGATGAACTTATAAGGGGGTACGCGGAATATCGGGGGCTTGAGGAAGGCCAAACGGTTTCAGAATATTATGGAAGAATGGCCAGGTTACCGTATGAAGGCGACGAGATGGTCAGGCAAGCGGCACAAAAGGCTCAGATCATGATCGGGGTCTTGATGGTGGCAGCCCTTTTCTGGGCCACCGGTGCGGTGCCGATCGGGATTGCGGCCCTCACGGTGGGTGTCTTGATGTACTGGTTCGGGGTGCTCCCCCCGAACGGGGTGGCAAAAGCGTATGCCACGGATGCCGTCTTTTTTATATTCGGCGTACTTGCCATGTCAACGGCCATATCTAAAACCGGGCTTGACCGGCGCATTGGTATCCTGCTTCTGAAACCATCCACGAACATGCTGCGCCTGTGCCTGATTTTCGCTCCAATGGTGGCCATCGCCGCCTCATTTTTATCGGAGCATGCCATTATTGCATTCATCGCTCCCGTATTCATGATGGTTTATATGGGCGCGGTCAAGGCGGGTAACATAGGCAAGGATAAGGCATTAATCCTGATGATGATGCTGACGCTTAATTACGCTTGCAACGTGGGTGGGCCGGGATCTCCCGCAGCCGGCGGCAGAAATGTCATCATGATTGGGTACCTGGCTGACTACGGCATCGATGTGACCTTCGGTCAGTGGGTGATGTACGGACTTCCGTTCGTTCCGGTTATGGCCGTTGTTGTCGGGCTTTACTGGTATTTTTGGGGCCGCAACAAGCTCAAGGTTAAGGAACTCAATGTTTCGGCGGCGGTTCAGCGCGAATCGGACAAAATTGGAAAAATGACGGGCGATGAGTATAAAACCGCCGTGGTCTTGGTTGTGCTTATTATCGCATGGTCTGCGCTCTCTGGTATTTATGGCATGG
>SLIE01000113.1 GCA_007135795.1 Desulfobacterales bacterium | reverse complement strand
GATCAATGGAAACAGGTCATGGCCAATTCCTTCTGGCAAAAAGTAAAAGGGAGCAACCCGTCGTGGTTCAAAATGGGGGGCGATTACCCGGTTGAACAGATATCCTGGTATGATACACAGGATTTCATAAGCAAACTTTCTTCCATAAACAACCAGCGTTATCATTTTCGGCTGCCCACCGAAGCAGAATGGGAATACGCCGCCAGAAGCGGGGGAAAACCGGAAAAATATCCCGGGGGAAAAGACCCTGAAAAAATCGGGTGGTTCTCCCCCAACAGCGGAATGACCACTCAACCCGTCGGCAAACTCGCATCAAACGGATTGGGGCTTTATGACATGAGCGGCAATGTATACGAATGGTGCGCTGATTATTATCATGAAGATGCATACCGGCATCATGGATCTGAAAATCCTGTAAATAGTAAAGAGGCCGGCCGCAATGTCATTCGGGGAGGAAGCTGGTGCAATTTCCAAAGTGAACTGAGATGCGCTTACCGGGGTAGCGTACACAAAGTATTCAAAGGTAATTTTCTGGGGATGCGCCTGGTGATGACACCCATCAGCAGAAAAGGAAAAAACTGATAACCGTGGCTACCCGTCATCCCCTTATGGCTTAAGCGAAAAGCACGTCATTTTTTTTTCAAATATCGAAAGTGCATGCAACGTGGCATCCCAACCGGCCCGTTGCAGATGACTTCCCACCGCCTGCCTGCGGATCGGTACGGACCAGTTTTGGGCAATGGTTTCCTGAGACCACCCTCTAAGTGCACCGATGACCGCCCTGGCCTGTGGAGTGCGCCATCTGTCGCCGATGGTTGCCGTAAGCCTGACCAGTGCATCGATCAGGTCTTCATCCGGCATGCCTGCCGCAATTCGTCCTTCAGATTCAGGCATATGGGCAAAAGCACAACGGATCTTCCCATGCCGCGGCTGGGTCATGGTTCCCAGAAGTTTCCCCGAAACCCGGTACGCAGGACCATCTCCTGCCGCCACCTTTCCGTTCGGAACATAATCGATCGGCCCTATGCCAATCGCCATGCGCATGTCAACCTGCGTATCCTTCACAGCCATTATAATGTAAGCGCGAAAAAACAAGGCCGCGCGCAATACCAGCGCCGGGTCGGCAATCAACGCCTGCCACTCGTCTCCCCGATATACATCGGCACCCCATGGCATCACCGGACCAAACGCCTCGCACAACGCATCTCCAGCCTCAACGATCAATTGCGGCATCCGCCTGCGGATGGATATATCAAGGTCCGAAAACCCAATAACATCACCGGTTATAACACCCCAGCACTGTTTTGGACGAATCTCCATAATATTCCCCAGCCCTGAACAGCCTGTAAAACCTCAATCCCACAAATCGTCCGCACGACGGGCCCCCAGATGAAACTGAGCCACACCCGCAGCCATTAAGGCCCCCCCGATGAAAAAAGCGACATCGAGCCCTGCCAGATCCATGATCAGACCGGCAAAAAGCGATCCCATCAACATACCCATTGAATGGCCGATAGTTATCAGTGACATTACCGTTCCCATGGACTTGGTCTTATTCCCCCTGCCCACGGCCAACGCCATAATCGCAGGCATTGAAATGCCGCCGCCCACTCCAAAAACAATACTTGCGGCAAGCAGATCATGAAAACTGCCGGCTCGCCCCATCATGATCATCGATGCCGCGACCACCACACCTCCAACCATGATCATCTTCTTTTTATTCCACAGATCCGCCATCATCCCCATGGGAATATGCATGATCCCGCTTATACTCACTCCCATCATTACCAGCAGTCCTGTCGCAGAACTTGAAAGGCCGAATTCAATAGTGCTGTACACAGGCAGAAACCCCCAGATCATCCCGATGCACAACGTGTATAAAAACCTAAATAGCACCATGCTGACAATCACATGATCCGCTAATAAGAGGCTCCATTTTACGGGTGCCCGCCCCACTGACGCGATATTTTCGGATACAACGGGGGGGAGCATGGTCAGGGAAAGCACAAAAGCGATGAAAGCCATGCCGGCCATACTTCCGAACGCCGTGTTCAAGCCGAAATGATCCTGTATTACCCCGCCCATCAACGGCCCGATGCTCAAACCAATAAACATGGACATATTGAAAATGCCCATTGTCAGGCCTTCTCTGCCCTTCGGGGTAATCTCTCCGACGTATGCCTGCGCAACCGGCATGATCATGGCGGAAGCGACCCCCTGAACAAGCCTTATGACAATGAGCGTATAGACATGATGCGCCAGCATGAAAAAAAAGGATATCAAACAATAGAATAAAAGACCGACAACAAGAAACGGCTTTCTGCCGTGGATATCGGAAAGTCTCCCGAAAACCGGAAGAAAAAAGGTGCGGGTCAATGAGAACCCGCCAAAGATCATGCCGATGAGGAATCCGCTGGCACCAAGCGTTTTGGCATACACCGGCAACAGCGGCACGACTATCCCAACTCCCGTGACGGTCACAAACAGCGCGAAAAAAAGGACAATAAATATCCGGGTGTTG
>SLIE01000426.1 GCA_007135795.1 Desulfobacterales bacterium | reverse complement strand
ATCGGCCTGCAGCTCGTCGGCAAGCGATGGCAGGATTATGAATTGCTCGAAATTGCCAGGATTATCGACGAAGTGGTCGGGGCTTACCGGCCGCCTGACGGATATTGACGTAAAAGACAAATCCGAAAACAGGAGGGCAAAATGACTGCCAGGGATAGAAAAATCCGCACATGGCAGCCTTTGGAAGAAGATACCCTGAATGCCATTGACGATCTTTTTTCAGAAATATTTCCTGCTGCCGAGTATGGCGAACTTGCAGAAGATATCAGTGAATACTGGATTGAGCGCCTCGAACATGCCTGGGCAAACAAACCGGAAAACATCCGGAAAAAGGACCTCGCCTATAACCCGGATGACCCCCTTTCCCGCATCCTGCCCAGCACGGTGGTAATTGCGTACCCGGATAGCATTCATCATGAAAATCACCCGACCCTGGAAATACTCGAACGGTTTCTTGATGAGCACTTCCCCAGTGCCTCCGGACTCCATATCCTGCCTGCATGCACAATCGTTGAAGATCGATTTAACGATGGCTACTTTTCCCAGATAAAAAGGAACGAAATTCACAAGCGCTTCGGCACCAACGAGACTTTCTCCCGCCTGGCGGAAAAGTACTTTTCCATGGCCGATTTCGTTTTAAATCATGTTGATATTGAAAATCCGAATTTCCAGGCGTTTCTGAAAGGCGATGATGACGCAGGGAATTGTTTTTACATATTTTCCGAAAGCATGTACCAGCATCACAAGGCGGCCGGCGCGTTTGACAAAATTTTTCGCCCGCGACCGTTTCCATTGTTTACGATATTCAGACGGGAACCTGAAGATGAGATCTTCCAGCAGATGGATTTTGAGCAGAAGTGTGACGCAATCCATGAAATACTGACCCCTGATATTATCGACAAGGCTATTGTCAAGGTCTTCACTGTTTTTGAAAAAATTCAAAACGACCAGGTACTTACGGATGATGATTACGCAAACATAACCGCTTTCATTCAATTTCTCCAAAAAGCCGACATTCAAACGGAAGCGGTTTTCCACTTGTCGCAAAATCAGGAAACCACCAACCCGCCCTACATATTCAATTCAGCCATTCGCAAGCGATCAGACCTGCTATTGCTGATCGGGTATGAACCGGCTGATGCCAACCGGATTGCACATCGGTATGAATCGTTTGATTCCGCGGTCTTTGGCGAGCAAATTCGAGCGATGACCACATTTTCCCATGTTCAGATCGATGTAAACACCACCACATTGGAAGGTCTGAAGATGTTAGCGGATGATTTTTCCTGGTACCTGGGGCTGGATATCAACATGCTTCGACTGGATGCCGCCAACTATGCTTTCAAAAAATTCCACACGTCTTCCTTCGGGCTGCCGGAAGTTAAAAAGCTGATGCGGATTTTGTATCTTTCGATGGATTGCGTCTCACCGAGGATTGTGGCCAACCTGGAGGTCAACGACCAACTCAGCGTGGTTTTATCTTACATGGCCGATAAAGAGTCCCCACCCCCCATGATTTACGATTTTCATCTCCCGTGTATGCTCCCCGTGGTTTTCAATACCGGAGACACCCGTATTCTGGATCGAATATTTTCCATGATCGCACGCTTCGATATCCCAAAAAAATGCATCCGGTTCAGTCTTGCTGAGAGCCACGATGGTAAATCCGTCAGGGGAAGCCTGGATCTGCTCACGGTTTCGGAGCGATGGACGCTTGCGGAGACTGTGAGACAAAACGGGGGGCTGATCAAGTACAAGTCGGTTCTTCCCCGCAAGTGCAACCGGGAAGAATTCGCGTCCGTGTGCAAACAGACAGACCTCGATTACACGAACGCCGCAACGCAATTATTCATCAATCCCCGGGCAGGAGTCAATGACGATCTGATACTGAAGAACAGCATTACAACAACCGATCACATCATTGAAGCACTTGATCCCAAAAAAGACATACCCCATGAGAACAATGTAATCTCTTTTTTCGCGGACAGAATGATTAACGGGCGCGAACCATATGAACTTTGCTGTTCCACCAGGGACAGTCTGGTTCGGATAGATGATGGAATAATGGAAGCAAAAAGATTTCTGGGCTTCTACACCCTGGCGTTCGCCCTTATGGGAAGAAACGTCAAGTCTATCTATTTCAACGACCTGGCCGGACTGCCAAACGATCCCGAAAGAATGCGAAAAACCGGGGAATACAGGGATATCAAGCGAACGCGGTCCACCTACTCAGCCATTGTAAATGAAATAACCATACACGGAAGCATACACCGGATTATTGCCGGGGAGATAAATACGCTCATCAAAATCGTGGACAATGACATGGCCCTTCACCCGAAAGGAAACGAAGCCCGGATAATTTTCTCCGGGAACCCTGCAGTAGCGATTGTCCACAACCATTACCAGGACCATCACACCCTGGTAATCGTCAATACCACCAATGCACAACAGGAAATAAACACGGATATTTCAATAGCGAATGCGGACAACATCTCAAACTGGACGGACCTTATCGGAAACAAATCCATT
>SLIE01000188.1 GCA_007135795.1 Desulfobacterales bacterium | reverse complement strand
CAAAAAAGATATTACATTTATTATAAGTTCATTAAATTTTATAATATGATGTATACAACAGAAACAGGCAACTATTGAAACAGACGGATGTACTGTTATTTCCAGATCTCGTACCAAACTGCTTTTGGCCTGCAAACAAAAAGTCGCAAACGAAAAAGGATGCCCCCATGTTAATTAAAATCAATCCGGAAAACCCCCAGAAGCGCCTTATCGACAAGGCAGTCGACATCCTCAAATCAGGTGGCGTTATTGCCTACCCGACTGATACAATATATGGAATCGGCTGTGATATCATGAACAAGAAAGCCATTGAAGCCATTTACCGGCTCAAGAACCGGGATCAAAAAACACCCTTTTCTTTTATTTGCTCCGACCTGACCAACATCAGCGATTATGCCAAGGTATCCAATTATGCCTATAAAACAATGAAAAGACTTCTTCCAGGCCCATATACTTTTATACTTCCGGGTTCGCGAATGGTTCCCAAAATCATGCTGACCAAACGGAAAACCGCCGGCATACGAGTGCCGGACCACAACATATGCATAGAAATTGTCAAAAGCCTTGGGAATCCTATTATATCCACATCTGCAGCCATACCCGGGGATAAAAACATAAACGATCCATCTCTGATACACGATTATTTCTCAAACACGATTGACCTGGTCGTAGACGGAGGAGCCGTACCCGGGGAACCATCCAGCGTCATTTCGCTTCTTGATGAAGAGCCGGAGGTTATTCGGAAAGGCCTTGGCGATGTCAGTATTTTTGAATAATCCTTGTATAATCCGTGGTCGCCGTTACCAGGCGGGCAGGTCTTTCCAGGGAAAATGCTTCACCGTGAAGGACTTTCGCCCGCCATCGGATTATACATGTAACCACCCTTTATGGAACCTGCATTCATCCGATAAATCATTGATTCCAATTCTTTCATACTCATTCCCAAAATTTTTCGGATCAGGGAGTACCTTTCTTCCGGGGGGTAAACCGTACTGATTCTACCTTCTATACCCCCTTCTCTACCAGCCCACTCAATCGCATCATTAAAATTCCCAAGCCGATCCACAAGCCCGATATTCTGCGCATACTCTCCCGTGAAAATCATACCGTCGGCAATTTGACCCACATCTTCCAGGGACAGATTCCTCCCCGCTGCCACGTCGGAAACAAATTGTCTGTGAACAGAATCAACAAATTGCTGCAAAAGTTTTTCCTCATCTTCTTCCAGGGACCGAAAAGGCGAACTGATGTCTTTAAATTCGCCGCTTTTAATCGTATCGGCACGGATACCGATTTTTTCAAACAACTCCCTGAAATTGGTGAGTTGAACGATGACACCAATACTGCCGGTTATTGTCCCGGGGTTGGCCACAATGCCATTGGCGGCAGCAGCCACGTAATAACCTCCGGAAGCCGCCACCGAACCCATGGAGGCAATAACCGGCTTCACCTCCGTGGTTCTTTTAATTTCAGCATAGATCTCCTGGGAAGGACCAACAGCACCACCAGGGGAGTCGATCCTTAACACCACGGCCTTGATATTTTTTTGTTCCCGAAATAACTGCAGATGGTTTAAAATAGTTTCAGCGTCGAGTATCATCCCCTTGATTTCAATGACACCAACATGCTCTTTTCTAGTCTCTCTTCGGTCCGTGATGCCGGATATCAAACTTGAAATGACTGATGATAAAGAGATTATCGCCGCTAAAGCAAGAATGAAAAACAAAAAGGGGTGCCTTCGTCTAAACATGCGCTACTGCCTCTGCGTGTAATTTAATTTCATGCCTCTCGGCAAATGGCTTTGTCCGACTTGTAGTCCCAGTAACTATCCGATTTACCAACATTTAAACACCGCCCGTCAAAGAAGATTTTTTTACAGGTTCACCACTCGATCATCTCTCCTTGATGAACTTATAAACTTTGATGAACTTATAAAAGTCGCGATCAGATGGCTTTGGTTAAGATTAATTCTTTTTTTTTACCCTAACAAATTCAACAGTCCGGACAAGAGACAGAACCAAACCAGCGCTTGCAGCCTCTATATCCTGATTATAGGGGTGATCGATTATCTCAATAACCGAAAATTAAAGAACTTACATCACTTCGGAAATCAGAAAATAAAAAACCGACGGATCTCAGAAACCAGGGAGAACGGAAAGGTGCTTGTCATCCGATTCTCCCTGGTTATAATTCTTCGATCTTACCGCCGGTTATCATTTTTTGCGAGTGATTTCAATTATCCGGACCCGGCCGGAAAGAATCAACTGCTATTATACCTGATCGGGATCTTATTTTTCCGATTCAGCTTGTTCATTCTCTACTTTCAAGCTGATTTCCTCGACTTCCGGATCAACATTTTCATCGACCGATTGAGAAGCTTCGATTTCCTGACTGGAATCTGCCAACTCGGAGATCTCCTCTTCCTGGTGGAACTTGACTTTAAGATTTTCCTGAAGCAACTCACCGAAACTCGAAGAGGTCGGTTTCATGTTGGTGACATACTCCTGGAGAAACTCACCATCATCTTCCGCTT
>SLIE01000472.1 GCA_007135795.1 Desulfobacterales bacterium | reverse complement strand
TGTCGGTAAGTGCGGGGGAAGCAGCGCCGGTAATCCCGATATCCTTGATTTGCGGACGCGAACATGCATTGGGACAATCGGACAAAGAGACTCCAAATGCATGGTGCGACCGGATCGGCCCCTTTACATGCTGTTCCAGAAACTCTTTCAGATTTGCCTGTTCCAGAATTTCTACAATGCGTGTTGCCAGCCCTCGACTGTCGCCATTGCAGTGCCTGTGCCCCCGGTTGGGGCATATGCCCGTACCGGAACAAACCTCGAATCGGAAACCCGGGGATTCATACGTCTGCACATCGACATACCTTGCGCTGTCCGGCTCGATATCCGTCAGATCAACAATCTCCTTCCCGGCTCTTATCGCGGATGCCTCCGCACGCGACCTTACTTTCCGCCTCACCGAAAACGGCATTTTCTCAAGCGCCGCACCGGCATCATCGTTCCATTTCATCAATTGCTTCCTTTCCGTTAGTGATCAATTTAATGATCATTAACGTATTTCCCTTCTCAATTGCTTGACTTGAATCAAAAGCCGTACTAAAAATCCAGTCTTATTTATAAAAACGCTTGTTGAATGACGTCCGATTTTTAACAATTCCCGGCAACGCATTCAATAAGCACATAAACTACTCAAAAACCGAAAGCTATCATTTAACGCTGCGTCGGGTTTCGCTTCTCTCAGCCCAACCTACCCGACTGCATGATAACGCATATTTTTGAAATTGATACGATATTACGGCATATAAAAATCAGATAAAACCTGATATCGTTGTAAAATCAAACCCTCAGCACAGGGCTTTCATCCATGAAAAAATACATATCGCTTCTTTCCGAATCGCATTTATTCGGCGAATTGCCACAAGAGCACATGGATGCCGTACTTGAAATTATTTTTGAAAAAAAATTCAAAAGCGGCGAGCTGATTTTCTCGGAAGGGGACCCGGCTGATGGGTTTTACATGGTTGCCGCGGGAATGGTAAAAATTTACAAACTTTCCGCCAACGGCAAGGAGCATATCCTGCACATGTTCGGTCCGGGCGAACCCTTCGGGGAGGTTCCTGTATTTTCCGGACAGGCATTTCCAGCGCACGCTGAAACCGTCAAAGCCAGCACATTGCTGTATTTCCCAAGAAAGCGCTTTATAGACCGAATTATTGATAACCCTTACCTGGCGTTGAACATGCTGGCAGTTCTCTCCAAAAGACTCCGCCATTTTACAGTCCAGGTCGAAAATCTGTCGCTCAAGGAAGTACCGGCGAGACTTGCCGGTTACCTGATCCTTTCATCCGAAGAGCAGCAGAATACCCAGTTTGTGACGCTTAATATCTCTAAAGGACAACTGGCCGGCTTCCTGGGGACAATTCCGGAAACCATGTCGCGCATACTCCGGAAAATGAGCGAAGAGGGACTTATTGAAGTCGAGGGGCGGAAGATCCACATTAAAGATTATGACGGCCTGGTCGACCTTGCCGAAAGCGGTCGATTTGATTCTTCAGATACGCTGTAATATATTATGGTGGCACACATCAAAAAAGGAATCCCCATGAGCGAAACATCGATGCTTGAAAAGCTGAACCTCGTTGCCAAGCCGATTGGTATCGGCGGCACAAAGCTCGAATTGCTGAGTGTTGAAAACATAGAACCGATTTTAGCGGAACTCGAAAAAAAAGGACCGGACGGTCTCAAGTCCTTCCCGTACTGGATCAAGATATGGGAGGCTTCAATCGTACTGGCCGCACACCTTTCCGAACAAGATCTCGACAAGAACAAAACCGTTCTCGAATTAGGGGCCGGAATGGGCGTTGTCGGATTTTTTCTTGCCGCTTTCGGATTTCCGGTAACCCTGAGCGATGCCAATAACGATGCCCTGGAACTCATGGAAAAAAATGCTTCCCGAAACCATCTCGATACGGTTGTGATCAAAAAGCTGGATTGGAATAATTTCGAATCTCGCGAAAAATACGACATCGTCTGTGGTGCTGAACTGGTTTATAAACGAACCGATATCAAATCCGTACTCAGTGCCATTGAAACATGTGTAAAGCCGGATGGAACTGTTTTTCTTGCCCATAATATCAAACAGATATCAATGATCGACTTTCTTGCGGAAGCCGGAAAATATTTTGATATCGAACACGCCGGCAAATCAATGACGATTAGTGGTGAAAAAAAACAGTTCGTTCTTCATACCATGACAAAGAAAACGTATTCGGGTTGACGTCAAAACCACCTGTAAAAAACTTTTTTACAAGCTTATCCGGATTATTGAGGTCACAGTGTAACGATACATCGGATATCAATCGGTTTTTCCGTTTGCCTCATTCTCAATACCTAACAATTCATACACCCTCGCCCCCAAAACCTCTTCCACTTCCATGAGTTCTTCGGCCAGCTTATCCATGGCCTCCCTATTTTCTTTCAGGGTCTCGATCGCCTTTGAATATGCGCCCCCGAGAAGCGATTCCACCTCCTTATCAACCTCCTGCGCGGTCATCTCACTGTACTCCCGCTGTTTTGTAATATCCTCACCCAGAAAAACATTTTCAG